>JBBRGL010000106.1:0-8564 GCA_038240675.1 Peptostreptococcales bacterium | reverse complement strand
CATAGCTGTTCATCTGGAAGAACAGGTTGAGCCTCAATTTGTGACCATTCAGGTGCCTTCAGTTCTTGAACGGTTTGTGGAGATTAGAACTGAGGGGGTTTTTATTCCCCTCGAAGATGTCATCAAAGCCCATTTGACGGATTTGCTCCGTGGAAGAATTATTGTGGACTCGTGTACCTACAGAATTATAAGGCATGCAGGACTGGATATTCAAGAAGATGATACCAAAAATTTGCTCTCCCAGATAGAATCCTCTTTGAAAAAAAGAAAATGGGGTGAGGCAGTGCGTATGGATGTGGAAAAAGATATAAGCCCAACCCTCCTTCATTTTCTGAGCAATCGATTGGACTTAGACGATTTTACAATTTTTAAATTAGATGGCTTGATGGATTCCACGGCTTTTATGAAATTCAAAAATTACCAAAGCTTTATGCAAATCCACGACAAGAGCTTTAAACCCTACTACTATCCCGAGCTTGAAGAAGGCATTTTTGAAGCCCTTAAAGAAAAAGATTATTTACTCTACCATCCCTATGATGATTTTTCAATGGTGGTGGATATGGTAAGGCTTGCCAGCAGAGATCCAGCGGTGCTCGCCATTAAACAAGTGCTTTACCGTGTCAGTGGAGATTCATCCATCGTTAGAGCGTTGCTTGAAGCTGTTGAAAACGGCAAACAAGTCACCGTACTTGTGGAACTCA
This sequence comes from Peptostreptococcales bacterium, assembly GCA_038240675.1. Taxonomy (GTDB): domain Bacteria; phylum Bacillota; class Clostridia; order Peptostreptococcales; family Acidaminobacteraceae; genus JBBRGL01. The sequence goes on along the minus strand of JBBRGL010000106.1, from coordinate 7,863 downwards.
AAGCGCGATTTGATGAAGAAAACAATATTCTGTGGGCAAGACGGCTAGAAAAATCAGGGTGTCATGTGATTTATGGGTTCCACGGCATGAAGACCCATTCTAAAATAACCCTAATCATCAGGCGAGAGCTGACGGGGATAAAGCGCTATGTACACCTTGGGACAGGGAATTATAATGATAAAACGGCAAAGCTCTACACGGATTATGGACTTTTGACATCGAATGATACCATGGCCAACGAAGCTTCTATGTTTTTTAATATACTGTCTGGCTATGTGACGGAACAAGAGATGAAAAAACTGGTGGTGGCCCCTTATCAATTGAGAAACACCATAGTCGAAAAAATCAATCGAGAGATTGATGCCGCACAGAATGGCTTTAGAGCTTATATCTGTATCAAAGTCAACAGTCTCCTCGATCCTGTAATGGTGGAAAAACTCTACGAAGCCTCTGTGGCTGGAGTCAAAATTGATTTGATCATCAGAGGAATCTGCTGCCTAAGGCCGGGGGTTAAAGGCGTCAGTGAAAATATCCGCGTTGTAAGCATCATCGGTAAATATCTTGAACACAGCCGCGTCTACTATTTTTTTAATCACGGTCAAGAAGAACTTTACCTTGCCAGTGCGGATTTAATGACACGGAATCTGGATCGACGGATAGAAATTATGTTTCCCATTGAGGACAAAGCTCATAAAGCGTACATTCTAGGGCACTTAACCACTTACTTGAACGCCACTGAGGGGGCACAAATGTTGCTGCCGTCGGGCCATTATATATCCCCTATACAAAAGGGGTTTGAGTATGATGCACAGGTGGTCTTTGAACATCTAAAAGCGTTCAAAGGGCTACAGTACAGTGAACAATTTAAAAGGCAGTATATGAAATAATGTTGCCAGGGCAACGCCGAATGTTGCTGGCGCAACGCCGAATGTTGCCAGGGCAACGCCGAATGTTGCTGGGGCAACGCTTAATGTTGCCAGGCAACGCTTAATGATGCTGGGGCAACGCTTAATGTTGCCAGGGCAACGCTTAATGATGCTGGGGCAATGACGAATTTTGCCAAGGCAACGTTAAATGCTGCCTTGGCAATGGGGAGGGTGGCTCTCAATTATTATTTTGGCAATTTGATTTCAACATCGCCTTTGACAGTGACCATGCAAGCCAAACGATAGCCTTTGTCAATTTTGTCTTGACCGAGGGTTTTGAGCTCTTCATTGGTCACTTTGTTCACATCACCGATGACCTTGACGATGCACTTTCCACATTTGCCTTTTCCGCAAGGGATGTCTATTTTTACATCCGATTTTTTAGCTGCTTTAACAAGAGAAGTTCCTTCATCGACTTTAGCAGATTTGTAAAATTTCACTTTTGCCATTTTAATCACCTCATCTATACGATACCCCACTTTAGCCACAATCACTCAAAAATCAGGGAGGATTGGCATGCAAAAATACGCGATTATTGATTTAGGATCAAACTCTGCGAGACTCCATATTTATCATATTAAATTAGATGGCAGCTATTATTTGCTTGAATCCGTCAAAGAGAAGGTCCGTCTTAGCGAAGGTATGGGAGAAACGGACTGGATTCAGCAAGAACCTCTGAACAGAACGATACAGACACTCAAGCTATTTACGTCTCTGATTTCAGCCCATAAGATCCAAGCGGTATTCCCTTTGGCGACTGCAGCTATTCGAAACAGCAAAAATCAGCGTGAAGTTCTCGAAATCATCAAAGGCGAGACGGGTCTTGACTTCCAGGTGCTTACTGGCGAAAAAGAGGCCTATTATGATTACGTAGGGGTCATCAACACTATAGACGAAAGTGAATTTGTCCTATTAGATATTGGGGGGGGCAGTACAGAAATTGTATGGGTTGAAAATAGACTCTCCAAAAAAGCCATTTCGATTCCTTTTGGCTCTGTCAATTTGACGGAGAAGTATATCAAGCCGCTCGGGTATGAAGCGGGTATGAAAAAGATTGAAAAAGTTTTAAAACAGGAGCTTAGCGCTATTTCTTGGCTCAAGGAAATCAAAGGACTTCCTGTCATTGGACTAGGTGGAGCCATACGAACCTTTGCAAAAGTGGATCGGAATTTAAATGAATTTCCGATTTATACCGTACACAATTACCGCATGGATGACCAAGAAGTTGAAAAGGCATTTCGGATTATTTTAGGCTTTGAACCAAAGGATATTGACCATCTTCCCGGCGTTGGCAAAAAAAGATCGGACATTATTCAGGGGGGACTTATGCCACTCAAAGTGCTATTTGAGATGCTTAAATCTAAAAGCTTGATTATCAGTGAAAATGGCTTGAGGGAAGGCTATTTTTATAAATGCTTAGCAGAGAAGAGAGGCCTTAAAGAAGTGGTGTTTCCTAGTGTCCTGGAAGAAAGTTTGAACAATCACAGAATTCGGTTGAAAATCAATCAAGCACATTCAGAGGATGTTCTTCAAACGGTCACAGTGCTTTTCGACGCCTTGAAAGCAGTTGGGAATTTTGACGCTCGAGATTTTAGAAGTCTACGTGTGGCGGCACTGCTTCATGACATGGGACTTGTCATTGACTATGACATGCACCATAAGCATGGGTTTTATATGATGATGCACATGAACCTCTACGGGCTTAACAACCGAGAGCTCACAGCGGCGGCCTATCTGATTGGGAAGCATCGCACTGTTGAGGCTAAACTCAATATGCCCGAATATGACATCCTCATAGAGAATTTCCAAACCCAATCCTTTGAGAAATACGTTTGCTTGCTTCAAATTGCCGAGCAACTCGATCGTAGTGAAAGTGGCCGATTGAAGGTTTTAGCAGCGTCAATTGTAGGCAAAAAACTAAAGATCCTGTATGCGGCTCAGGAAGATGTCGCGCTTGAACTTATGTATGCCGCTCAGAGTGCATCGGCATTTTCTAAGCAGTTTGGCTTAAACCTTGAATTTACAAAGTAATTTTAATTCTAAAGTCAGTAGAGGGGATTACTCTAAAAACGTTACAGTTTCTTCAAGAGGTCTGCGCAGGGGCTGTGGGTTGTTGTCTTCCGAGGGGATGCCGAGGGGTGTCATGCAGACCAATCGAAAGCCTTCGCTGTGGAAACTGATGGCATCACTTATGGCATCTTCTGCGAATAGTGGAGCTGTCATCCAACAGGTCCCAAGACCCAGTGCGGCGGCCGCCAACAAGAGGTTTTCAAAAGCTGCCCCTAAGTTTTGAATGCCAGGGCTGTGCCATAGCAGGCGGCGAATTTCTTCAGAGGTCCCAGGTTTTTCTTTGAGAAGCTGGAGAGCGCCAGGACTATAGGGTGATGCATAAGCCAGAATAACCACGGGTGCATCTTTAAAAAGGGTCTGATAATACAGGGACCCTTTAAATTTTGTCCGGAGTCCTTCGTCCTCCGTGTATGTGCAGTAGATTTCGTTTTGTGCAATAATAGCCTGAGTCATCGCTTGGATCAATTTTTGACTTTTGACCACGACAAAATGATAATTTTGAGCATTGCTACCCGAGGGTGCATAGATTGCTGCCTTTAGAATTGCTTCAATTTGATGATTTGGGATAGGATCGGGTTTGAATTTTCGAATACTTTTTCTGCGATAAATGAAATCTAATGCTTGCATAGGTTCTCCTGTCATATAGGGACGCTTCGCCCTAGAGATTTGATTTGCGTTTGTAGATTAAGGCTCTTTCATCAGCTACTCTTAACAAATTCTCGTAGTCTGTGCCGTCTTTTCCAAATTCAACAATGCCGTAAGATAAAGTTACTTTGAAGGGGAAATCTTTGGCGCATTGTTCTTCTACTTGTCGGATAATTTCTTTGATTTTGAGTTCGGTGTTCTCGCCGTTTGTGTTCAAAAATACAACGGCAAATTCATCGCCTCCTATACGTGCAAAGAGGTCAGAGTCGCGTATGGTTTTACGGGTAATAGCCGTGAAAAGTTTGAGAAAAGCGTCACCTTGCTTCATGCCGTGTTCTTCATTGATGTTTTTCAAATGATTGATGTCGAGAAGTGCCATGGAAAAAGTATCCTTGTAACGCTTAGCGCGTTTGGTGTATTCCAACATTTGAGCTTCAAAATAAGGACGGTTGAAGGTCAAAGTTAAAAGATCAAAGCGAGAAAGCTCTAAAGATTTTTCGACCAATAAACGATTTTTAATGGCGATAGAAATTTGCTTGGAAAAAAAATCCATCAAAGAAACGTCATGAGGGGTAAAAACATGATTTTTGCCGCTGTCAACATTGATCATGCCAAAAATCTTGTCCTCAATCATTATAGGTGCACTTATGGTGGTCCTGATTTCTTCGGGGAGATCCTCGTTGAATTTTTTGTACTTGTTGTCAGTAAGGTGCTCTTTGTTGAACTCGACGATATCGTCAATAACCACAGGCCCGTTCATCTCACCGCTTGATTTGACCCACAAAAACGTCTTTGTCAAATCGAGTTTTACCAACTTCACAGAGTCATCATAGCCCTGAACCGCCAAGAATTCGAATTGATTTTTATCGTTGAGCTGCAATATGCTCCCATGAGTGGCATCGTCAATAATAGAAATTGCATGGTGAAGGACATCTTCATAAAAGACCTGAGGATCGTCAAAATTGATAATAGAGTGACTGATATCAATGAGGGTACACGCTAATTCATTTGATTTGTCCAGTTGTTTGACCAAGTCTTGCTTGTGCTGGAGCATGGTTTGATATTTTCCCAGCATGGAAAAAAAGTGCTGTTCTAAAATTTTGATGTTCATGAGACTGTTTTCTGATATATCAGAAATCAAATTTGGTGGAATGTCATCTTCCGTATAACGCGTAAGGACTAGATTAATCTGGATGATGCTCTTTTGCAAATCTTTAAAGATTTGAAGGCGAATCAAGGCAATGGTCAGTGCAGTGAAGAGAACCTGAAACAAGATCAAAGGTTTTAGGCCAAAGATAAAAGGTAGAAGAACGCCAACGAAGACAGTTAAACTCAAATACAGGGTACTTGTAATCATAAAAGTTTTGTTGATTCTCATAGGAACACCCCTTTAGGTAGAATAAATAGCAAAAACATACATGTTTAGGGCGTCAAAAGTCCGTAGTTGATTTTATTCATACTGCATATAGTTCCGGAATATTCAACTGGAACTATATGCAGTATGAATAATCGAGAAACATACTTTTGACACTCTAATCCATATATTATAGTTTAGATGCTGTATACATACCCAAGAAACAAGCACCAAAACCAATGATGAGATTGAGGAGGACGTTGTATAGTGCAAACCGGATGGAATGGCCTTTAAGAAGTTGAAGTGTTTCGAATGAAAAAGTAGAAAAAGTGGTCAATGCACCGATGAGTCCTGTGCCGATAAAAAGCTTGGCATCTGGTGAGAGGGATTTTCCAGCGGAGGTCATACTGAAAACAACGCCAAGAATAAAAGATCCAAGGACGTTGACGCAAAGTGTCCCTATTGGGAAGTTAGTCCTGAACCAACCCTGTAGGGCGTAGGAAGTCCAATATCTCAAATTGCTTCCTATGAAGCCGCCTGCCCCGAGCAAAATAATTTTTTTGAGCATTGCTCCTCCTTTGAGTTGACCAGAATTGCGCCTTATTTGTATAGCCTTCTATAGTCGAAGGGCTTTAAGTATGCTATAATCATTGCGGGCAATGGAGGTATGATGAAAAAATTCAGACTGATCTATATTGCGTTGTTTTTGCTCATGATGGCAAACTCAGCTGCTGATAATATACGGGGGGCGATTATCCCTTCGTTAAAAAACTTTTTTTCAATTCAAAATACGCAGATTGGTTGGATGCTCATTATCAATTCTGGGGGGTATATGCTTGGTACCTATTTTGGCGGTCAATTATGTGCGCGAAAAGGGCAAAAGTTTGTCGTGCAGATAGGTGTCCTTGTGTCGATTTTGTCGATGGTACTTATGGCGTTTTCAAAGACTTTCGCCTTTTTTCTAGGCGCCACGTTTATTGGGAGTATTGGTGTCGCCTTTATGGGGATTGCAATCAATACCTTGATTCCCATAGTGTCTGGCAATAAACAGGCACTGGTGATGAACTTGACACACTTTTGCTATGGCATTGGTGCAATGATGACTCAAAAGCTATCAGGAATCATGGTATCGGGGCCTTTTCCTTGGCAGGTGGTTTTCTATTACGTGATGGGGTTTATGATGATTGCTTTGGTTTATGTAACTGCCATCAAGTTTCCTCAAAGTAAAGAAGTTTTGGAACACCACGCCAATGAACCCCTCAGTCGTGAAGAAAAATCAATCGCTGTGCTATTTATATGTTTATTGGGCTTTTATGTCGCCGGTGAAATTCAAGCGATTACTTGGATGATCAACTATATCAAGGTTGCATACTCAAGACCGGAAAGCTATGCAGCCACATTTAGCGCTTTCTTCTTTATGAGTTTTTCTGTCGGTCGACTAGTTGGTGGTTTTTTTGTTGAAAAAATAGGTTATTTAAAAAGTGTTCAGTTTGCGATTATAGGAGCGATGCTTACCTTCCTGTTGGGGTGGTTCCTTAAGCAAAATGGATTGGCCCTCATAAGCCTCTCGGGATTTTTCTTTTCGATTTGCTTCCCGACAATTGTACTTTCCGCCAGCGTGTTTTATAAGGCGCACTCGGCAAGACTCACTGGGATTGTCGTCACAGGCGCTACAGCCATTAATACGGTACTGAGTCTCGCCATGGGGATTCTCAACGACAGTGTTGGCGTATACTATGCACTTCTCCTTATTCCAATGAGTTTGATGGTGAGTCTGTTTTTCCTGAGGATATTACGTCGAAAAATTGATGTGCGGACGCATTCACTCAATCAAGTTGACTGACGGCAGAGTCACTTTGATTTGAAAAAACTGCTGATTGTAAATATCAATTTGGACTTTGCCTTCTAGGCGTTGAACCAAGGATTGTACGATTTTAAGGCCCATGCCGTGGGCTTTTTTATCTTTTTTGTGAGTGGCACCAAAGCGTGGCGTTTTTGACTGCAACAGTTCTAAATTCATCACTTTGGCATTGAAGGTATTGGTCACAGTAAAGTAGTTATTAAAAAGGTCGTTTTCCATGGAGAAGGTAATGGAGCGGTCATCGGGATTGTCGATTTCCATACAGGCTTCAATGGCGTTGTCAAAGAGATTTGAGACAATAGAGATGACGTTGAAAATACGCTTATTGTGAATGTGCAAGGGTTCGGTACTGTGAATGTTGACCTCTACCAAATTTTGCCGCGCCTGATCAAGCTTAGAATACAGCAGTACATCCAGTTCTTGATTACCCGTCTGAAGCGTTAGCAAAGATTGATCTGTTTTTTCCATAAACTCAGTTGCATAGTCCTTGAGGTCTTCTGTTTTACCTAGTCGTGCAAGTTCGTACATAATGATTAAATGATTCTTCAAATCGTGGCGGTGTTGACGATAGAACTTAATTTCGTTTTCAAGGTACTTGTACTTTTGAATCTCAATTTGACTGTTTTTTTGGGATTTTACAAGTGCGTAAATTTGATACCCCAAAACCACAGTCGAACTCAAGAACAACAACCCATTAAAAAATGTGAGAAAAAGCGTTATGGGCGGATTGAAAATAGAGATCAAAAGCAAGGCGCCAAATGCTATACCATTAGCAAGGAGTGAAAGATAAAGTGAAGAAGGTGTTGGCATCATAAAATTCTCCTAAAATTGAACCTGCTCCTTGTGAAGGGACTTCAGTAAAGGAGTTGTATAGTTACATTGTACCTTACTCTATGCCAGATGAAAACACAAGGACGCACTTCTGTTCTAAAAAATTACAGTTCCATGCTTTCATAGACACGAAATGAAGAATGTTTGGTACGATAGGCTTACAAGGGGGCGATGCC
>JBBRGL010000105.1:0-8569 GCA_038240675.1 Peptostreptococcales bacterium | reverse complement strand
ACCACAGTCGTTGTGCTGCCTATTTCGGCAACGAGAACATCAACTCTCATATAACCTCCGCTTAGCGGTACATTATTTCCGTTTACTTCATTTCTTGCTTTCTTTTGACGAGGAATGTAGCTACGTTGACACCTCTGTCATAACGGCCAAATCCAGCGTCCATTCCTTGCTTCACTGCGATTTCAGGTGTAACCTGAGTTCCGCCAGCACAAAGGATAAGCTTGTCTCTAACGCCTTTTTCGATAGCGTACTCGTGGAGACGCTTCATGTTTTTGTAGTGTACTTCGTCGTGTGAGATGATCGTAGAAGCAAGTATAGCATCTGCATTAAGCTCGATTGCAGCGTCTACTAATTTCTCAACTGGGCAAGATGTACCCAAGTATTCAACATCCATACCATACTTCTCAATGCCGCCATGCTTGATGTCGATGACTTCACGAAGACCTACAGAGTGCTCATCTTGGCCAACTGTAGCAGCGATAATCTTGAATGGGTTTTCTTTGACGTAAGCTCTGATCTCGTCGTCAGAAAGTGTATCTGGAAGTGGTGGAATAACAAGTGTTGTTAGGTCAAGGTCAAACTGAACCTTACCTTTGACTTGAATTCTTGAACCCTCAGCTGGGTGAAGCATCTCAGAATGGATGACTTCAACGTCAACAAGATTCATTTTCTTAGCGAATTCAACTGCAGCAAACTCAGCAGTACGCTGTTCAGTTGGAAGGAATAACTCCACTGTCACAGTCCCATCTGCCAACCACTCGACTTCTGGTTTTACCAAGTTTGTATTTCTATATTTTTCACTATCAGCCATTCGGACATTTGCGTTGTCTGTCTCATCTAATTCATCGATGAATTGGATTTTTTCAGGTTTTTCAAATGTACAACCGTCGATCAAGAGTGATGGGTTTGCAACTGCTGCTGCATCATACTGAGCCACGTTGTTGTAACCGTAGTGTGCAGTAACTGGCGCCATGTAATCCTCATCACGCAAGTATACGGAGTTCGCGCCAATGCCACCTTCTATTTTACGTGCTATACCATCGCCGTTGCGCTCTGGGTACATACCTGAGTCTACGAAGAAACCTTTTTCAACTGCTTCAAAGTATCCGCCAACTTCGATCATCTCTTCTAAGAACATAACTGCGCGCTCTTTGAGCTCTCTGACTTTCTCAGGCAAGAAGCCTTCTTTTTTGAGCTCGACCATAGATAAAAGGTCATCCATGCTGACCAGGGACTGCTTCGCAGTGTCGCAAGCTTCGATGTTGTACATGTGCCATGGCACGTTACGGCCTTCATCTGGCGTGATTGTCGATTGGATATCTGCACTTGTGAGTCTAGAGATCAACATGTTGAGGACGTGTGTCACTGTAGCTTCACGGCTAGAAGAGGTGATGTATTTTGTGTTCATCTGTGCACGCATACGGTACTCGTCGAAGAATTCACGAAGGGCTACTGCGTATGGCAGGTCAAACTTAAGGGATGGTGCTGGAGCAGCTGTTGGTGGAACAGTTGAAAGACAAATGTTCTCTTTTTTCATGCCCACTTTGAAGGAGTAAAGTGCGTTAAGGCCGTGTTGAACCATAAGCTCAGGCATAACTTTCCATGCATCTCTAGCAGTTGCATTGGCGTTGTGTGCGCCATCGATTTGAGCCATATCAGCCCAAGCCATCATTTTCTTCGATTCAGCAGCGTCGACAAATGAACGGACCATATTGATGTTTCTGTAAAGCACGTTGTATTGTGGATCTTGGTGAGCGCCGTTTACGCCTTCTTCAGCGAACATAACAGCGATGTCAGGGCCAGCAACGCCTGATACATAGGAATGATAGTTGATTGGACGGCCTACTTCTTCTTCGATAAGGTCGAGGGCTTTTCTGTGTGCTCTGACTTGCTTTCTAGAGATAGCAACGCCGCCAATACCTTGTGGTGTACCTTCAATGAGACCATCAAAGTGAGATTGACCCGCAGTACGTATAACCATAATATGGTCAGCGCCGTGCCATGCAGTCATACGCATACGTCTGATATCGTCCTCAAAACGACCTGAAGCGATTTCAGTTGTGATCGTTTCCATTGGTTGTGGATCTAAGTTGTCGAAATAACGTGCAGCGAGGATGCCAATAGAGTTTTTAAGAGGCTCTGAACACTCTTGATAAACAAATTTGCCCATTTTAAGATTAGGGACTTTTTTTCTCCAAGTCCAACCACGACGGGTTGGGCGATAATTTTCAAGGTCTTTTAGGATTTCACGAACGTCCATTTTTTCATTAGCAATTAATGACATTATTTGTTACCTCCTTTGAAAAGTTGAACAGCTTCATCCCAAAGATTGCCTTCGATCAGTTGAAGACCCGCTTCACGAATAGAAAGGTTCTTTTCTTTAGCCATACGGTAAACCACGTGTCCTACGCCCTTGCCCATAAGGCCTCTTGCAACAGCACCATCGACTAATGGCTTGACTTCAAGAGATGAGAAGCCCATTCTGAGAAGCACTGCGCGCTCAACTGAAGGGGAAGTATGTGTTTTAGCGAGTTCAAGGAGTGGATCTACAACTTTTTCTTGTAATGCCCAGAAGCGCGCTTTAAGCTCTTCGTCTGTAAGATTAGCAAGATGTTTACGTCTTACTTCGTAATCATCTTCTCTGACTAATAAACCTTTCATTGGTATCCTCCGTAAAATTATTTTTCGATATTCAGTTCTTTTAAAGTCTCTTCCACAAATGCACGGTTCGTATTTGTTTCCTCAATAAGGTATTCAATATCGTTTTCAGTGACTTTTTCCACTTTGAAAGTAGTGATTGCATTCTTGATCAAACTCTTGCGAATTTTGACCATGTCAAGATCGACAACTTTCAAAAGGCTTGGATGCGAAGGTAGAATAATAGAAATTCCTGGCACTTCGTCTACGGGGTCCCCAAAGTGAATATCAATGCCGTTGTCACGCGCAAAGGATAACTGGGGCTGAATATGTTTGCCAGCGCCTGTGTACTCTGTCTCTTGAACGACGATAATTTGGTTCTCGTCCATTTCTTGAGCAATACTGAATGCAGCGGCGAGTGAAGTGTTGCCTGCTGGTCCTCTTTCGAGACCTTCTAATTTTGCAAGTGCCTCAGTCATATAGAAAACTTCGCCCTGTCTCACTGTCACATATCTATCCATATAACGCAGAGGTCTAGCTGCTGACCGCGGTACATCTGAACGATCTGGGAAGGTGGTAAAAGGAATGCCGAAACCTGTATGGCCTGTGGTAAAGGACTTGAGGTTAAACTGACCGTCGGACGCCATGTGGAGGCCTGAAAGATCAACGCTTGCAGCGACAATTTTGGTATCCAGAGCCCCTGCTTTTCGAAGACCTCTCGCTGTACCGGTGAGATTGCCACCTCCAGCGTTGGTGCAGACCACTACATCCGGGTCAACGCCTGTTTTTTCACGCATTTGGATCGCAAGCTCGTAACCGAGGGTTTCTACACCGGCAATTCCAAAAGGTGTATAAAGTGAAGCGTTAAAATAACCCGTCTCTTCAAGCAACATCAAGAAAATATAGAATAACTCTGGTCCAACGGATAACTGAATGACCTCAGCGCCTAAAGCTTCGCAGGCACGGGCTTTTTCGATAATTTCTGGTTGTCCTACGTGCTTAGAGTCAAAACATTCTTGAACGATGATGCATTTAAGACCCTGCATAGCCGCCTGTGAAGCAACAGCTGCGCCGTAATTGCCACTTGTAGCTGCTATAACGCCTTTGTAACCCATTCTTTTAGCGTGATACACTGCGTTTGCTGCGCGACGTGCTTTGAAGCTGCCTGAAGGGTTTGACGCTTCGTCCTTGATAAAAATACGTGCGCCCTTACCTGCTGGAGCAAGCTTTCGAGCCAATGCTGTTAAATTTTTAAGCTCTAACATAGGGGTATTGCCTACGCTTACTGAGCTCTGTATAGTTTGCATCTCTTCAAGGGTATAGCCAGTTTCGCGCATCATGCGCTCATAATCAAAGGATAAACTACCAGACTCATAAACTGCGTAATCAATACCTACAGCTTTTTTCATAATCTCTGGTTTTCTGGCTATCACTGCTTCATATGTGTTATTTGGCATCGTGATCACCTCCAAAGAGTATAGATTTAAGCTGTATACCGATTTGAAGAATTTCGGGAATGAATTCACCAAAAGAATGTCTATAAGTCGGTCCCACTTCTACAAGTGTACCTTCGAGTTTTCTACCTGTTACGGTTTCAATAACAACACTTTCACCGATTTCAGCTGTATCTTGCTTTCAAAAGCCTTTGGCCCATAACTCAAGAGGAACAGCCTTTGTATCCTCAGGAACCTGAGGCGCTCTCGCCTCAGGTTCTAGGACAATTCGGTGTATCATTACATAGTCATTTTGCTTCGCCATGATATCACCTATGCTTTCTTTTTGTATTAAAATCAAATTACCACTTTGTGATTCTGTTTCTCATGTCGCCCATGATAGCGCGTGGCACTGGTAAGTCTAGCATTGTTTTGAGGCCTGGATCTGAGTTGATGATTTGTGGAATCATGTTAACGCACATTGCAATCGTACCAAGACCGCCTTCAACTTCAGGGCTGTTGATCATGTTGACAGCAGGTGTGCCTTTGATGATGACATAGTCGCCAGTTTGAACGCCTACCATTTCAGGTTCGATTTGTTGTGGGTGAATCATATCGATTTTTACTTCGCCATCTACATAGCCTTGGCCAGTCATGTTAACACCAGCAACGTTGCCTGCAGCTGCAAAGCCGTAAGGGGATGTTCTGTCGATATCTGTGATGATAGGCTTCATTTGTTGCTCAAACTTGCCCACTTCCCAACCAATTGCTTCTGCGATCATGCCTACTGATTCGTGAAAACCAACGTGACCCGCTAATGTACCATCTTCAACACCTTTGTTGAATTCTTCAACAGTGATGCCAACACCTTGCTCGTGCATAACAGCAGGACCAAATGGTGACAAGCTGTTGATACGCTTCGCTTCGATATGTTCAACATCGACCATACAACCTGTCATCACGACGACAAGAAGGTCCATGATGAGGCCTGGGTTGATGCCTGTCCCCAGAATTGAAACGCCGTTTTCTTTCGCTATACGATCAAGTTCTACAGCGAGATCAGGAGTTTGGGCTTTTGGGAAAGCCATTTGTTCAGCAGTAGAAATAACGTTGATTTTTTTCTCAAGTACATATTTGAGGCGTGGGAAAGCATCTTTGGTGAATGAATCTGTGCAGCAAAGACAAACGTCGCAAGAAGCTTCTGTTAACACTTCATCGATGTTGCCGTTAACAATCACTTCAGGTCTGCCGTTTCTATCAGCGCCAATCAATTCGTACATGTCTTTTCCAACGCGAGTATCATGTCTGTCACATACGCCTACGATTTCAACACCTTGTTTAGCAGCGAGCATTTTTGCCATTCCACTACCCATTGCTCCAAATCCCCAAATTGCAACTTTAACATTTCTTTTCATGAAAGCACCTCCGTATAATTTTGGTTTCATCCTGTATAAGAGCAAGAACGATGCCAATATGACTCTCACAACCATGCCAATTCCTCACCACTTAGGGGGTTGATTTCGTGTTGCACGTATAAATATACACTGAAAGTAAACCTAGTCCCACATATATGCACACACAATTCACTCAACAAATAAAAGCAAAATATTTTGCTTTTATAGCGCAAAATATTTTGCTTTTTTATTGATTAGAGTGTCAAAAGTAAGTTTATCGATTATTCATACTGCATATAGTTCCAGTTGGACATTCCGGAATTATATGCAGTATGAACAAGATCAACTACGGACTTTTGACACCCTAATCATTATGATTTAAGTGTCAAAAGTAAGTTTCTCGATTATTCATACTGCATATAGTTCCAGTTGGACATTCCGGAACTATATGCAGTATGAACAAGATCAACTACGGACTTTTGACACTCAAATCATTATGATTTAAGTGTCAAAAGTAAGTTTCTCGATTGTTCATACTGCATATAGTTCCAGTTGGACATTCCGGAACTATATGCAGTATGAATAAGATCAACTACGGACTTTTGACACTCAAATCATTATTTGTTTGTTTTAATTCCGAGGATTTTCATGCGGTATTGAAGGTTTTGACGGGATAAACCTAGCATTTCTGCGGACTTAGTAACGTTATAATTTTTAAGCGCCAAATAGTTCACGATGATTTTATGCTCCTCCTCCTTGAGTTGTTCCATAAGATTCATAGGTTCAAGAGAGAGCTTTGGTGGCGTATAGGTCTCTCTAAGGGTACCAAATGCTTTTAGAGAGTGTTCCTGAAGATGTTCCTTGAGGATGGCGTGTTCTTCACCCACCACGTTCATCGCCGATTCTATGACGTTTTGAAGCTCCCTGACGTTGCCTGGCCAGTTGTACTTTAAGAACATATCCTGAAGTTCCCTGGACAGCATCCACACGTCTTTCTTGAGCTTTTGATTGAAATGTCGAATAAAGAAATCGCTGAGGACGAGAATGTCCTCCTGCCGTTCCTTAAGGCTGGGAATATAGATAGAAAGCACGTTGAGGCGGTAAAAAAGATCCTTTCGCATGAGTTTGTCGCTGAGGATCAAATCCAGAGATTCATTGGTGGCTGCGATGATCCGCACGTCTATTTCTATGTCTTTGAGGCCTCCCACACGTCTTAAATACCCTTCTTGAAGGACCCGCAGGAGCTTTGCCTGTAGGTGTATGCTCATTGAATTGATTTCATCCAAAAAAAGCGTGCCCCCATCAGCTTGTTCAAAAAGCCCGACCCGTTCAATTGCCCCTGTAAAACTACCCTTTTCTGTGCCAAAAAGCAAGCTTTCAAGCAGGGTCTCAGGAAGCGCAGCACAGTTGATGGCGATAAAAGGATTGGCTTTTCGACTGCTTTCGTAATGAATGCTTTGTGCAAAAAGCTCCTTTCCTGTGCCTGTCTCCCCGTAAATAAGAACGCTGGAGCTTGTGAGAGACGCTTTTCTGGCTATTTTAATGGCCTCTAGATACTTCTTGTGCTGACCAATTAAATTTTCAAAGGTGTAGTGCTTTCTGACAGTTTGCTCTCTTTTTTTCGGATTGATGAGCTTTTTTTGAAGCTCGACAATTTGCTCTGAAAGATGTGTGACTTCCGTGTAGTTGCGTGCCACTTCAATAGCGCCAATAGCAACATCCCCAGACATAATGGGATAAGTGGTGTTGATGGAGGATATGCGCTTTCCTTTGTAATTGATATAACTCTGCTTTTGTTGATCCACGACGCGACCTGTCGCCAGTGCTTTGAGTAATGTTGAGCTTTCTGAATCTGCTTTTGGAAAAACCTTTGTGAGATGACGATTGAGAACCTCTTCACGCGAAAGGCCTTCAAGGCTTTCCATTGCTGCATTGTAGACCACTGTATTGCCTTCGTCATCAATAATATGCACGCCTTCATCGATTGTTTCCGCCAAGACATGAAAGGCGTGTTTTAGGAGTTTGGAGTTCATTGACGTCACCTCGGGGGTATATTTTTGGCGTATGCTTCTCTGATTATACTACAAAAAAGAAATAACCGCAAAATATTTTGCGGTTATAATTATGCATTAAAATTTTATTCTCGTCTCAGTGCTTCTGCTGGGAGTATTGCCGATGCGCTAACGGCAGGATAGACGCCAAAGAGCATACCGGATGCAATGGAAACCATTGACGCAATTTGAATGGCTTTCAAACTGATAACAGCGTCATAGCCTTGGTTCTTAAAGATGTTGATTCCCCATATGCCTATGGCCACACCGACGAGAGCGCCGATAATGCTGACATAAATTGCTTCAAGGATAAATTGAAGAATCAAATCGTTTTGCTTGGCACCAATGGCGCGTCTCAACCCAATTTCCGACGTTCGCTCCGAAACGGCCACGAGCATGATGTTCATAATGCCTAAGCCACCGACCAAAAGAGATACGGATGCAATGCCACCGAGGAGAAGTGTCATGACGCGGTTTGCGCTGTCCGCTTCTTTGACCAGCGTATTTAAATTTGTGATGGAGATTAAGCTGTCTTGACTTGAGCTTGTAAGCCCATTTGTATCCCCTAGGTTTACGATGTCGCCCGAATTATTTGGGGCAACTGGTTCTACAGGCGTCACTGGTGCTTCGATTACTCCTCCATCGACAGGCATTTCTGGATTTGAAGAATTCACTCCTGCCGCAGCATTATTTTTGAGTCCTAACTCTCTTTTGATGATTCGAGACAGCTGAACCACCGCTAAATCAGCTTGGTTTTTATCAAATGATTTAGCAACTATCGTGGGAATTGTTTTCTTTTTGTCCATTTGCATCGCTTTTGAATAAGGAATAATGATTTTGTCATCAATATCTTCAGCTTTCCCAGCACCTTTTTTGCCCAGAACGCCGATAATGCGGTAGCTTTCGCCATTGAGTTGGAGAGAACGGCCCACTGGATTTCTGCCATTCATCATTTTTTGTGAAACGTTGTAGCCAAGCACTGCAACCGGTACACGCTTGTCCACATGAATTTTAGAAAAGAAATGGCCGTTGATAACCGTCATATCTCGAATTT
>JBBRGL010000104.1:0-8582 GCA_038240675.1 Peptostreptococcales bacterium | reverse complement strand
AGCAAAAGGTCAAAAACCTCCGTGGGGATAACATGCAGGATGTTATTTTCAATGGTACTAAACAACGGAAGGCCCTTGGGTACGCTGAAGTTTCTCTTATTTTTGACAATGCGGATCAGCTTTTGCCATTGGACTACATGGAGGTTCGCATCACCCGCAAGCTTTTTCGCTCTGGGGATAGTGAATACGCTATTAATGGACAGAACTGCCGACTGAAGGATATCAAAGAGCTGTTTTATGACACAGGCATAGGCGTAGAGGGTTATTCCATCATTGGTCAAGGCCGTATTGATGCACTACTCTCCACAAATCCCGAAGAAAGGCGTTTGATTTTTGAAGAGGCCGCTGGGATCGTCAAATTCAAGACTAAGAAAAACGAAGCCTTGAGAAAACTGGAAAAAACAAATGAGAACTTAACCCGTGTCACAGATATCGTCAATGAGCTTAAAAATAGAATTGAGCCTTTAAGAGAGCAAAGTGAAAAAGCCACTATTTACTTGGATTTATCCGGAAAACTCAAACGCCTTGAAATCAATTATTTTATGGATGAAGTGGAGGATTTGGAAACGGAGTTGAAGAGCATTCATAGTGAACTCCAAACGCTCCTCCAAAAAATCGAGACCTATGAAAGACAATTTGAGGACTGTACATCTCTTCAAAAGCAAGAATCTGAGCAGCTTCATGAAACACTGGCGAAACAAAAGGAACTGCGGGACATTCAACTCTCGCTTTTGACGGATCAAAAAGATCTTGAGAACCAAATCACCCGTATAGAAGAACGTACACGCTACATCGAAGACCAAGTATCCCGCATTCGAATGGATCTACGGTATTATCAGGATGAGCTCAAAATAAAAGAAGAAAAACGCTCTGAAGTCGAACAGAAATTGTCGACCATCAAGAATAGAGAGAGCGATAAACGCTCTGCTCTATATGCCTTTGAAAGAGAAGTGGATACGGAACGGGAACTTCTCAAAAGACATAGAGATCAGCAGTCCGAAACCAACCGCATCCAACTGGACAAAAACAATTTGTTGGAGCGCTTTAAAGGGGAAGAAAAAAGGTATGAAACCATACTGACCACACTTAGCACCCGGCACTTAACAGTTCATACGGAAAAAGAGACCCTCGATCATCAAATTTCCCGACTCGAAGGGAACATCGCAGATCAACAAAAGCGTTTAGGGGCATTAATCGCTGATCAGAGTGCATGGGTAGTGCGCTTTAACGAACAGAATTCCCTTGTACAAAAGCAAAAAACTACACTGCTTTCTCTGGGTGAAAACCTTCAAAAAGCAGAGGAACTGCGTATGGAAAAAACCACAAAGGCCCGCGTTTTAAAAGAGCTTGAGGACAATTATGACGGGTACCAGTACAGCGTCAAAAAACTTTTTGAAAATAGACATGAACTTAAGGCGGTAAAACTTCACGGCGTGGTGGGCGACCTTTTCAAAGTGGAAGCCAAATATGAAATTGCAGTAGAAGTGGCACTTGGACGTTCCCTTCAAAACGTCGTTGTGAATACAGAGCAAGAAGCAAACGACGCCATTAGTTTTTTAAAGCGGCGGTCTTTTGGACGAGCCACATTTATACCGCTTTCCTACATGGAAGTCAGCAAAGAACATAAAAATTATGAATCTGCCGACTCCCTCATCGCTTTTGATACGCGCTATAAAGCGCTCTTTGACACTCTATTAGGCCGTACAGTGTTTGTGGATACCATGACAGAAGCGCTGAAGGTCTTTAACAAACACAACAAAAAAGTACGCGTCATCACCCTGGACGGCGATGTTCTTCATCCCAGTGGCACTATTACAGGGGGAAGCTATCAGCAAAAAAATGCAGGTCTACTGACCCGAAAAAGAGAGCTTGATGAACTGACAACGGCACTGGTGCACCTCAATCAAGAAGTGGCAGACCAAAAGCAACAGCTCAATGTGGAAAAAGAATCCTTAGAAGCCATCGAGCGGGTACTCAAAGATGCTGCCTATCAGATGGATTCCCATAAACTCGAGATTTTGACCCTTGAAAATCGCAGAGAAGCAGAAGAAAAAGAAAAGGACTACTACAGCACTCAGCGTTCAACCCTACTCAAAGAATCGGGCCTTATTGCTCAAGATCAAGAGGGTGCACAAGCAGAAATCGAAAAATTGAAAGCTCTGATTGAAGACCAATATACAGAAAAAACCCGGTTAGAAGAACAGTATAAAGCACTAGAAGAGGGTATTATTCATCAGGCAGCACAGGTTCTTGTTCTTGAACAGAACCTTACCGCGCTGAGAATTGACAGCGCCAAAGACGAGGAAAAAAATGCGGGTCTTAAAGCGGATCAAGCCCGACTCGAAGCTGAGGTTCAAAAACTTCAAGAGAGCATTCAAAGTTGCCACGAACAAATGTTGGCACTAGATTCAGAAAAAAGCGAGGCACAAGGCGTTTATGGAGAACTTGAAGAACGGTTAAAAGCTCAAGGTACGCGCATTGTTGCAAACGAACAGCAACTGGAGTCTGTAGTTGAAGAGGCTGATGCACTCGAAGGCAAACGCGCTGCCACTTTGGAACAGCTCGAGAAAACGAGACGTGATTTGGCAGGATTTGAGCAAGTACGCAATCAGTCTGAAGTCCAAAAGGTACGCCTTGAAAGCAAACGGGAGTCCCTTATGGAAGCGCTTTGGTCCAAGTACGAAATGAGCTATATGCAGGCCATGGATATGCGCGAAAAAATCAAAAAAAGCGAATACGCGACGACCATGCGTAAGCTGAAGCTAGAAATACGCGATTTAGGCGAAGTCAACAAATTGGCCATCAAAGAATATGAAGAGGTCAGCGGCCGCTATATTTTCCTTAGCGAGCAACAGCAAGACTTGATCCATGCTGAGAAGACGCTAATGGATATTTTAAAAGATATGGAACAAAAAATGAAAAGTCAATTCAAGGAAAAGCTTGTCGAAATCCAAGAAAACTTCAATGGTATCTTCCGCGAACTTTTTGGCGGAGGCAGTTCGGAACTGGTACTCAGCAATCCAGACAACCCACTTGAAGGGGATATTGACATCGTTGTCCAGCCGCCAGGTAAAAAACTTCAAAATTTAAATCTTATGTCCGGAGGCGAAAAGGCACTGACTGCAATAGCCTTATTGTTTGCAATTCTAAAGACCAAACCTTCACCTTTCTGTATATTGGATGAAATTGAGGCTGCACTTGACGATGCAAACGTTGATCGATTTGCAGATTTCATGAAAGTATTTACGGACAAATCCCAATTTGTCATTATCACACATCGAAAAGGCACGATGGAAATTGCAGATACGTTGTTTGGCGTGACCATGGAAGAGTTTGGTGTCTCAAAACTATTGGCACTTAAATTAGAGGATTATGAATCTGGAGGAATCAATGTTTAAAAACTGGTTTAAAAAAAATGAAGAACCCAAAGAACAACACGACATAGACGCATCAACAGATGATGAGAGCGGGCTCGAAATTGAGTTTTTGGCAGAAGCAGATGGAGTTGAGGAAGACGCGGCTATTGAAGACCTCATTGAAGAAATCGATGAAGATGCCGAAGAAGATTTTGAAATCAACACGCCCCAAGGGGCTGGCTTTTTCAAAAGACTTTTTACAGGGTTAGAAAAGACCAGAAAAGGGTTTACAGATAAAATTGACAACCTCATCAATCAATATGACGTCATTGATGACGCACTGCTAGATGAAATAGAAGAGATGCTTATTACGTCAGATGTGGGAATGCCAACAACGCTAAAACTCATGGAAAGCTTAAAAGAAGCACTTGTCGAACGCAAAATTAAAGAAGCACATCTCATCAAAGGTGTTTTGAGTCAAGTCATGGAAAGCTATCTCAGCGATTTGGATGAATCTCAGATTCACACACCCTCTCAGACGATTATTCTGGTCATAGGCGTCAATGGCGCTGGAAAGACCACAACCATTGGCAAGTTAGCCCATCAGTTGCAGATCAAGGGTCAAACGGTTTTAGTAGCAGCAGCGGATACGTTCCGAGCAGCAGCCATCGACCAACTGAAAATATGGGGTCAACGTGCAAACGTGGATGTCATCTCCCAGTCAGAGGGGTCTGACCCAGCAGCGGTTGTATTCGATGCTATTCAAGCAGCCAAAAGCAGACGCACAGATGTGTTGATCTGCGACACTGCCGGAAGACTGCACAACAAAAAAAACTTAATGAATGAGCTCCAAAAGATCACCAAAATCATCGAGAGAGAATTTCCCGAGGCGCATAAAGAAGTGCTTCTCGTGCTGGATGCGACAACAGGCCAAAACGCCATCCAACAAGCCAAGCTTTTTCAAGAAGTTGCCGATCTTACGGGCATAGTCCTCACCAAATTAGATGGCACTGCAAAAGGGGGCGTTGTCCTGGCCATATACCAAGAGCTTAAAATACCTGTCAAACTCATAGGTGTCGGAGAAGGCATCAAAGACCTCCAAAGATTTCATCCCCATGAATTTGTTTCGGCACTATTGAACGAGAAGGTTTAGAAGGTGAGAGAAATTCGCTTTTTCCCCTTGACACACACCCATTTTTACTCTAGAATACTACTGTAAAGCAAAAATGCTTTACAGTTTTTCTTTGGAAGGCTAAAATGATAGAGAAGAAGATTCACTTAGGCGATTTGTTTGTCGTGTATGGCCCCTTGTTGACGGACAAGCAACAAGAAATTCTCACTCTCAACTTGGATGAAGATTATTCCCTCGGCGAAATAGCTGAGCTGTTGTCCATATCGAGGCAAGCGGTCAATGATGTGGTCAAGAAGGCCGAAAAAGCCATGGAACTGTATGAAGCCAAACTGAATATTATTCACAAATCAGAGCTTCAAAAGAACCTGTTAGATAAAGCGAGAACCGTGCTTGAAAAGCATTTGAGCCCAGATGATGGGCTATATATTGAACTTGGTCAGATATTTGAGTCTGTACAAGACGTTTAATTAAGGGGTATAAGATGATTTTTGAAAGCTTATCAGATAAGCTTCAGTCTGCATTTAAACAACTGACAGGCAGAGGCAGGTTAAATGAAAAAGACGTAAAAGATGCTATGCGAGAGGTCAAATTGGCACTTCTCGAAGCGGACGTCAATTTTAAAATTGTTAAAGAATTTATCCAAAAGGTCACAGACAGAGCAATTGGGTTAGAGGTGTTGGAAAGCTTGACCCCCGGCCAACAAGTCATCAAAATTGTCAACGAAGAGCTCACATCCCTTATGGGACAGACCCAAAGCAAGTTGATTATTTCGCCAAAACCACCAACGGTCATTATGATGGTTGGCCTACAGGGTGCCGGTAAAACCACTACAGCTGCAAAGCTCGGTGGACTCCTGAAAAAACAGGGCAAAAAACCGTTGCTCGTGGCGTGCGATATTTATAGACCAGCTGCCATTAAACAGCTACAAGTCGTCGGAGAACAACTCGATATTCCTGTTTTCAGCCTTGGAGACCAAGTGTCGCCTGTTGAAATCGCAAAACAAGCCATCGATCACGCTAACTATATGCTCTATGACATCGTGATTGTCGATACAGCCGGACGGTTACACATCGACGAAACCCTTATGGGAGAACTCGTTGACATTAAAAAAGCACTGCGACCGACAGAGATTCTATTGGTCGTCGATGCTATGACGGGTCAAGATGCGGTGACAGTTGCAGAGCACTTTAGCGGTCAACTGGGCATAGACGGCGTCATTTTGACAAAGCTCGATGGCGATACCCGCGGTGGTGCGGCTCTTTCAGTCCGTGCAGTCACAGGAAAGCCCATAAAATTTGCTTGTGTCGGTGAAAAACTTCAAGATATAGAAGAATTCCACCCTGATCGTATGGCCTCTCGCATCCTCGGAATGGGTGATGTGATGAGTCTCATCGAAAAAGCACAGTCCAGTTTCGACGAAAAGAAAATGGAGAAGCTCGGTCAAAAGATGAAAACAAACAACTTTGACCTTGAAGACTTTTTAGATCAGTTGCAACAAATGAAAAAAATGGGTTCTCTCAGCGATATCATGGCCATGATTCCCGGTATGAGCAATAACAAAGCTTTAAAGGGTGTTGAATTAGACGACAAGCAAACCGTCAGACTTGAAGCCATTATACAGTCCATGACTAGAAAAGAACGCACAAAACCCGACATCATCAACGGCAGTCGTCGTAAGCGCATAGCCCTTGGCAGTGGCACATCTGTTCAAGAGGTCAATCGACTTCTCAAGCAATTTGAAGACACTAAGAAGATGATGAAGCAATTTGGCGGCATGGGAATGGGGAAAGGCAAAGGCGGCAAAAAAGGTGGATTCAAATTCCCTTTTTAAGTGAAGTGCAAGACAGATTTACAAAATGTTATCAGTTGTCACCCAGTGACATGATATAAAGGCTCAACACAAATACTTTAGGAGGTGAACAAGCATGGCAGTTAAAATTAGATTAAAGAGAATGGGTGCACACAAAAAACCTTTCTATAGAATCGTAGTTGCCGATTCAAGATCGCCACGTGACGGTAAGTTCATTGAAGAAATTGGTTACTACAATCCAATCAGCGAACCTGTTCAAGTGAAAATCGATACTGAAAAAGCCAACAAATGGATTCAGAACGGCGCACAACCAACTGACACGGTCAGAGATTTATTAAAAAGATACAGTGTTGTCGAATCAAGCAAATAAGCTTTGGAGGTGATAACATGGGTGAACTTGTAAAAGTCATAGCAGAGGCCTTAGTCGATCGGCCAGAATGCGTTGAAGTCAAAGAAATTGAAAGCGCTCAAGCTCTAGTCATTGAGCTAAGAGTTGCCCCTGAAGATATGGGAAAAGTTATTGGCAAGCAAGGCCGTATTGCGAAAGCGATTCGTACTTTTGTCAAGGCAGCAGCGATCAAAGAGGGCAAACGCGTAGTCGTTGAGATTGTGCAATAGTTTTTTAAGGCGAACCCCAATTTTCAAGAAAAAGACGTATACCCTTTAGGGTGTGCGCCCTTGAAGTTTGGGGTTTTTAATCCGTTGATCTATGGAGGGTCCAGTGAAAAGAGCATTAAATATCGGCAAAATAGTCAATACCCACGGTTTAAAAGGCGAGGTAAAGGTCTATCCTTATACCAATGCATTAGAGCGGTTTGAAGATCTGGACCATTTATATTTCGATGAAGAATTCAAAATTAAGAAAAGAATCGAAAGTGTGCGCTACTTCAAAAACATGATTATCCTCAAACTTGAAGGCTACGACAAGATTGAACAGGTTGAAAAATTAAGAGAGACACCTCTTTATATTGATAGAGAAGCCCAAGGCGTTGATTTGGATGAAGAAGAATACTACGTTGTGGACTTAATAGGCCTCAAGGTTATAGACGTCAAATATGGCGATATAGGCGTACTCGTGGACGTCCTTCAAAATACAGCTCAAGATCTTTATCAAATCAAATCGCTAAAAGGAGAAATGGTGCTTATTCCTGCTGTCAAAGCGTTTATTGGCGAAATTGATTTGGTAAATGGCGTCATGCATACCCATTTGATCGATGGTCTATTGCCATGATCATTCACGTCTTGACCCTCTTTCCTGAGGCTATACAGCCGGCCCTTGAGTACAGCATACTGAAACGTGCTCAGGAACAAGGTCTGGTCGAGATCATGACCCATCAGATACGTGACTATTCCGAGAACAAACACCGTCAGGTGGATGATACGCCCTACGGTGGTGGCTCTGGTATGGTAATGGCTTGTCAGCCCTTATTCAGCGCAGTAGAAGCCTTAAACCTCACTCCTCAGGTACCGCTTATTTATTTGAGTCCAAAAGGCAAGACTCTGACACAGGAAAAAGTCAAAGCACTTGCAAAACAGGACCAATTGGTCTTTATCTGTGGACACTATGAGGGCATAGACCAGCGGGTAATCGATCATTTTCAGATGGAGGAACTCTCTATAGGCGACTATGTGTTGACCGGTGGCGAGCTTGCGGCTTTAGTGGTCATCGACGCTGTTGTCCGTCTCAAAGAAGGGGTGTTAGGGGACGCAAAGTCCCACGAAGAGGACAGCTTTGAAAACAATCTTCTTGAATACCCCCACTACACAAGACCCGAAACCTTTAGAGACATGACAATCCCCGATATTTTGAAATCCGGTGATCATGCTAAAATTCAGCAGTGGAGGCTGAGGGAGTCTCTCTTACTGACCAAAAAAAGGCGACCGGATCTCTTTGAAACCTATTTGGCGTCAATCGACACAAAAAAGGATCAATACAAAATCAATCAACTTTTAGAAACACCTGTCACAGTGATATTAAAAGGAAAAAGATAGGTTGCGCTGCCTAAGCGTACCCAGATAGTCTGAATGAGCGAGGGACAAGAATATAGGTTACGCTGCCCAACGTACCCAGATAGTCTGAATGAGCGAAGGCAGGAATATAGGTTACGCTGCCCAACGTACCCAGATAGTCTGAATGAGCGAGGGCAGGAATATAGTTTAACCAAGACCCTAACGGCCAGATGTGGCGTCCCTGCCAAACTGGCCTCATTTTGCATCGTGCAAAATGCACGGATCTTGGTTAAACAAATCATTGAAATTTCGCTTTCAGCTATAATGGGTACTT
>JBBRGL010000103.1:0-8616 GCA_038240675.1 Peptostreptococcales bacterium | reverse complement strand
CTTTTGTCATGACCGTCTGCAGTTCGCGTCAGAACCAAGTCTATATCCTCGTTTGCGAACAGTATTCTGACAATAGGACTTTGATCCGAATATGCTTTGATCAGTCTCTTACGGTTTGTCTTTGTTGCGTATTGACTCAAGGGAATTTTAGAAAGTTTGCCATTGTCGTATGCAAACACCATAAACCCTTTGTAATCCGTGGACACCACCGTATAAAGAATACGCTCCTCGGGCTCCAAATCGATGATGTTGGGTATATAAGACCCGAAATCACTCGCTTTGTGGTCTTCGAGTTCATACGCTTTTATTTTGTAGGCATTTTGTTTGTTGGAGAAGAGGATGACATCCGATAGATTTGTTCCCTCAATTTCCTGGAGGATAAAATCGTCATCTTTAAGCTTCTGGTTATTGCTTGATCGTAGAGATACCAAGGATATTTTTTTCAGATAATTATGATCGGTGAAATAGACTTTCAAATTGTAGTCTTCAACCAGTTGATGTTCTGTATGGACAATCACTGTTGCTTTATGAACCAGTTCTGTTTTTCGTTCTTTTCCAAATTGTTTTGCAATCAATTCAAGCTCATGCTTGATTCTAGAGTAGATTTTGGCTTGACTGTCATGGACTTTTCTGTTTTGATCAATTTCTTTTTCCAAATGCGTCATCTCTTTGATCCGATTCAGAAGATATTCTCTATTGAGGTTTCTGAGTTTAATATCGGCTACAAATTCCGCTTGAATGTGATCGATATCAAAAGCCTGTATAAGATTTGGTATAACCTGTTTTTCAAGTTCGGTTTGGCGGATAATCAAAATGGCTTTGTCAATATCTAGCAAAACAGCATCCAGCGCTTTTAGGAGGTGTAGTTTCTCCCCCATACGTTGTATATCAAATCGTAACTGTCTTTGAATGCAGTCCACTCTAAAACGCAGCCACTCTGTCAAGATTTTTTTGATACCGAGTACCTTTGGTCTGCCTGAAACCAATAAATTAAAGTTACACGAAAAAGACTCTTCGAGAGGGGTCATTTGAAATAGTCGTGTCATAAGTTTTTCGGGATCTGTCCCTTTTTTGAGATCAAGCGTGATTTTCAAACCCATTAAGCCAGTTTCATCACGTACGTCTATGATGTCTTTGATTTTACCACTTTTGATATGGTCTATCACCTTATCGATAATGGCTTCTACTGTCGTTGTATAGGGAATTTCTGTGATTTCTATGGCGTTGTGTTTGGTATTGAAGGTGTGCCTTGCCCTTATGCGAAACCCTCCCACGCCTGATTCATAGATTTCAGCCATTGCGCTTGGATCGTGTAAAAGTAAGCCTCCTGTAGAAAAGTCAGGGGCTGGCATATGGGTCAGTAGGTCCACCTCTGGGTTTTCCATATAGGCAATTGTCGCAGCGCATAT
Organism: Peptostreptococcales bacterium; assembly: GCA_038240675.1. Classification (GTDB taxonomy): domain Bacteria; phylum Bacillota; class Clostridia; order Peptostreptococcales; family Acidaminobacteraceae; genus JBBRGL01. Next base: position 7,207 of record JBBRGL010000103.1, on the reverse strand, counting down.
TTCTCTGAGGTTGAAACTGGGCATTGAGCTCGCCATACCGACGGCTATGCCTTTGTTGCTATTGACCAATACATTGGGGAAAGTCGTTGGCAGTAACGTGGGTTCTTTCATTTTGCCGTCATAGTTATCGACAAAATCCACGGTCTCTTTGTCAATATCTTTGAACAGTTCTTCGCAGATGCCATCGAGTTTGACCTCAGTATAACGAGATGCCGCAAACCGCATGTCGCGACTTGTCACTTTTCCAAAATTTCCTTTGGAATCAATATAGGCATGGAGTAGCGCATCGTGCCCTCTCGTGAGTCTGACGAGGGTTTCATATATAGCTTGATCCCCGTGGGGATTGAGTTTCATGGTTGTGCCCACGACGTTTGCCGATTTTGTCTTTTGTCCTTTGAGTAGATTCATTTTATACATGGTATAGAGCAATTTTCGATGGGCAGGTTTAAATCCATCGATTTCGGGAATGGCTCTTGAAACAATGACGCTCATTGCATAAGGCATATAATTGACTTCAAGGGTTTCGGTGATGGGTTGAATCACTTCGTGTGACTTCTTCATATTGGCTCCTTATTAAAACGTTCCATTTCATTTGAGGCAGTTTTAGCTGATATCTATAAGTTCAATATACCGCTCACCATGAAGCTCTATGAACTCTTTTCGGCTTTGAAGGTCATCGCCAAGCAAGGTTTCAAACATTCTTAGCGCCTCTACTGCATCAGAAGGCACAATTTGAATCAGACGTCTCGACTCAGGACACATAGTTGTCTCCCACATCATATCGGGTTCATTTTCGCCAAGTCCTTTTGAGCGTTGAATTTGATAATTACCTTTGAGTTTTGCGACAATTTGCTGCTTTTCTTGCTCATTATAAGCAAAATAGGTTTTGTCTTTTGCATTGATTTCAAAGAGTGGTGACTCAGCAATATAGACCTTGCCCGCTTCAATTAAGGTAGGCATGAGCCGATAAATCATCGTTAAAATAAGGGTGCGAATCTGGAAGCCATCCACATCCGCATCGGTACAAATAATGACTTTATTCCATCTTAAATTATTCAGGTCAAAGGTGCTGAGTTCTTTGTTATGCTTACTTTTGATCTCAACACCACATCCGAGTACCTTAATGAGATCGATGATGATTTCACTTTGAAATATTTTATCGAAATCCGCTTTTAAGCAATGGAGTATTTTACCTCTGACAGGAATAACCGCTTGAAATTCTGGATCTCTTGCCAATTTACACGCGCCGAGTGCAGAATCCCCCTCAACTATATAAACTTCTCTTTTAGATAAATCCTTGGTGCGGCAGTCTACAAATTTCTTGACTCTATTATTGAGGTCAATCTTAGTGCCTAACTTTTTTTTGAGATTCAAACGTGTTTTTTCAGCATTTTCACGGCTGCGTTTGTTGATCAAAATTTGATCCATGACCCGCTCAGCTTCTGATTTGTTTTCGATAAAATAGATTTCGAGTTCATGGCGTATGAATTCTGTGAGGAACTCTTGAATAAATTTATTGTTAATGGCCTTTTTTGTTTGATTTTCATAACTCGTCAAAGTCGAAAAGGAATTGACGACGAGAACAAGGCTGTCTTGAATATCCTGAAAAGTTATTTTCTTTTCATCTTTTGTGTATTTATTCATTTTCTTAATGTACTTATCGAGTTCAGAAACAAAGGCTGACTTAACAGCTTTATCAGGTGCTCCACCATGTTCAAGGTAGCTAGAATTATGGTAATACTCCAGCAGATTAACTTCATTGTTAAAGGTAAATGACACTTCGGCCTTAACTTTGTATTCTGGCTTGTCCTCTCTGTCACGTCCGGCACCTAAATCTTTGTAATGCATTACTTTTGAGAAGTTTTTGCCTTCATTGATCTCTTCCATATAATCCAAAATGCCGTTTTCATAAAGAAAATCCATTCGTTGGTTTTGCGCTTCGTCGTAATACTCGAACTTTAGACCTGCGTTGACTATGGCTTGTTTTCGAAGAATGTCTTGAAAAAAGCTTGAAGGGATATTGATGTCTGTAAAGACTTCTAAATCGGGTCTCCAAATTTGCCTGGTTCCAGTGTGCTTGTAGTTTTTGGGCATTTTCCGCAGTCCGAGTATATTTTCACCCTTTTCAAAATGCAAATCAAATTGATGCCCATCGCGCCAAACCGTCACATCAAAATATTCAGAACTATACTGAGTGGCACATGCGCCTAAGCCATTGAGTCCTAAACTGTATTCATAAATATCGCCGTCGTTGTTTTGATATTTACCCCCAGCATACAGTTCACAGTAAATTAACTCCCAGTTGAACCGTCCCTCTTTTTCATTGTATTCTAAAGGAATGCCTCTGGCTTGATCTTCGACAGACACTGACAAATCTGCATGACGAGTGACTTTGATCACATCCCCATACCCTTCTCTTGCTTCGTCTATTGAATTGGACAGTATTTCAAAAAAGGATTGTTGGCAACCCTCGAGCCCATCTGAACCAAATATGACAGACGGGCGTTTCCGGACGCGATCAGCACCTTTGAGTGATGAAATACTGGTGTTATCATAAGTTTGTTTTTTTTCTTTGACCACGTAAGCCACCTCTTAAATTATACTCTGGGTTAGTCGAAGTTTTATTATACCACATGTAGAGAACAAATAATTCTACATACACTATATATTATGTTTTGGGCTAAAACAATCCCTGATTGTTGTTTTTGTTGCTACTTAACCCGGCAGTTGTCCGTCATATAAATACAGATGTCATAGAAGTCGTTTTCATGTATAATAAGAAGAGACTCGCACTCAATTTATAGATTTAGAGGTGGCATATGGGGAAACATAAATTTTTAGTTGTCGCAACCGAAGCATTGCCAGAAGTTTATCTACGGGTTATAGAAGCAAAGGAGCTCTTGAAGCGCAAAGAAGTCCGTGGTGTTACCGAGGCGGCCAAGGCAGTCGATATTAGCAGAAGTACTTTTTATAAATATTGCGACAATATTTTTACCCTTGAGGAAAAAATGGCCACAAAAACTGTACTCATCGCCTTTGTCTTAAGTCACAAATCCGGCGTGCTCTCGAATCTTCTTCAGCAGATCGCTTTTCACAATGGCAATGTATTGACATTGACCCAAGATCCTCCTTCAGGAGGCGTCGCTGATGTTAAAATATCTTTTGATGCCAGTGGTCTTTCCATTGATTTAGATGAGCTCATGGACTTCTTCTACACATTACAAGGCATCGTCAGCGTTACACTTTTGTCGATTGAATAAGAATATTTGAAAACAAGATAGAAAAAGGGCCCTTTTAAATGGCCCTTTTTTAGTCCTTAATATTTTTCGCGAACGCCATTTACGGTATAAATAACCCGTTCGCATATGTTTGTGGCGTGGTCAGCTATCCGCTCCAAGAATCGTCCTACGAAAAGAAGTTGAATAACTTGCGTCATTTCGTCTGGGTTGTCTTTAAGTTTGTAGAGGAGTTCCATATAGATCATCTCATACATTTCATCGACGATATCGTCCGTCATGGCGACTTCTTTAGCCAGTGCGACATCCATAGCAATATATGCATCAAGACTCTTTCTTACCATAGCGCATACGATTTTCGCCATTTTAGGAATATCTATAAGGGGTTTGATGTAATTATCTTCCGACAGTTTTATAACGGACCGTGCAATATTGACGGCGTGATCACCCATGCGTTCTATGTCTGTTACAATGGCTGAGATTGACACCAGTCGTCTTAAATCTGTTGCTACGGGGTTTTGTGTGGCGAGTAGATGTATGATTTGATTTTCAATTGTTTCTTTCAATTGGTCAATAGCATCATCTTCTCGAATTATTTGGTGCGCGCGTTCCACATCTTTTTCCTTCAAGGCTACGATAGCACCAGCAATAGCGTCTTCTACCTCAGCCCCCATTTTCATTAGATTTTCATTGAGTTCTAGTAATCCTGTATCAAGAGCTAAACGCATAATTCCTCCTCATCCAAATCTTCCTGTGATATAATCTTCTGTTTTTTTGCTTTTGGGGTTTGAAAAAAGTTGTGACGTTTGGCCATATTCGATTAAATCACCCATGAGGAAAAATCCCGTCTGGTCTGAAATTCTACCCGCTTGTTGCATAGAGTGCGTTACGATAATGATCGTATACTTTTTTTTCAATTCACCTGCTAGCTCTTCTATGCGAAGGGTAGCAATCGGATCCAGTGCTGAAGTAGGTTCATCCATTAGAAGCACTTCCGGTTCTACAGACAGCGCTCTTGCAATGCAAAGTCTTTGTTGTTGGCCTCCAGAAAGTCCAAATGCATTTTTTTTAAGTCGATCTTTTACTTCATCCCAAAGCGCTGCTGACTTAAGACTTTTTTCGACAATCTCATCGAGGTTGCTTTTTCCCTTTACCCCATGGGCTTTGGGTCCATAAGCAATATTTTCATAAATACTCATTGGAAAGGGATTTGGCTTTTGAAAAACCATCCCAACTTTCTTTCGCAACTCGATAACATCTACTTCTTTGTAGATATCCTTTTGATCTAGGGTAACGGTTCCTTCGATTCGAACGCCTTCAATCAAATCATTCATTCGATTTAAGGTTTTCAAAAAAGTCGATTTACCGCAACCCGACGGTCCAATAAGCGCGGTAATTTGGTTTTTGTAAATTGGAAAATCTATTTGATTAAGCGCTTGGAAATCTCCGTAAAACAGGTTTAAGCGATTCACCTGAATAATTGCTTCGTTCATATGTCACCTCATTTTAGATTACTCCTCATTTTAACCTCTTTGTTGCCTTGTTTTGTTGTGAATAAGTAAAGCGTCTGTTAAGTCTGTGTTAAGTGGCTTCACATACAAAAGAAGTGTGGTCAATAAGCGATAATGTCCTCTCGCAACGCAAGGGATTATGCCTTCTGAATAGCAGATTGATTGGGTGTCAAAAGTCCGTAGTTGATCTTGTTCATACTGCATATAGTTCCGGATTGTTCAACTGGAGCTATATGCAGTATGAACAATTGAGAAACTTACTTTTGACACTCAAATCAAGATTTCAGTATCGACTTTCGGTTTTAAGCAATCAGCATCATACATTAAATGCAACACTCAAATCATGAGCATAAAGTGACCTAAACTGGTCTCGACCCCAAAACAACCGTCCCACGCGAAGCGCCGAACAACCCTTTCGATTCACTCTGCTATTCTAAAGATACAGTGTTTCAGGACATTTTCCATTTCACATCACATGCTTCACATGCAAAAGAAGTTGGACTATAGCCAACTTCTTCGTTTTTTATAGGCGATCAACGCTTTTAACAATGGGAAGTTCAACAACGAATTGGCTCCCCACGCCTATTTGCGATGTAACATGTATTCGTCCGTTAAAATGCAAGACGATGTGTTTGACGATAGAAAGTCCTAGCCCAGTACCACCAACACTTCTGCTTCTCGCTTTGTCCACTCTGTAAAACCTTTCAAACAATCGGTCTAAATGTTCTTCTTCAATGCCTTGACCCGTATCCTTGACGGTAATGATCAATCGGTCCTCTTTTTCTTCGAGTATCACTTCAACAGATCCCAATTCTCGATTGTATTTAATCCCATTATCCACAAGGTTGATCAAAAGCTGCTTAAACCAAGTCATTTTACCCTGAATCCAAATTTCTCGATTGGGCAGGGCATAACTTAGTTGAACACCACTTCTTCCAGCAGTATCTTTTAGGAATTCAAGCACCTCATCAGTGGGTTTGCATGCATCAAAAGTCTCAGTCATCATGCGCGTCCCATCGTTTTCTATATCCGACAATTTGAGCAAATCCTCAACGATTGAAGTTAACCGTTCCGCCTCAACTTCAATAATGGATAAGAATCGATCCCTTACAGCTTGATTCTCTATGGCGCCATTTCTGAGGGTTTCAACAAATCCTTTAATAGATGTTAAAGGCGTTTTGAGTTCATGGGATACATTTGCCACAAAATCTTTGCGCATCCTTTCTAATTTTCTCATTTCCGTTATATCTTGGAACAACATGACAACGCCATACCTCTGGATGTGATCTGAATGAAGCTCAATAGGGTTTGAGTAAACTTTCAAAATACAGTATTGAGGTTCATATATTTCAATATCTGTGACAACTTCATTGCCATCGACGATCAAATTGCGTATTTGCTCATCTAGAATATTGTTCCGTAACACCTCTATAAAATAGTGACCTTCTATACTTTTGCCTCTAAATCCAAATACTTTCTCCGCTTCTGGATTTGAGAACAGAATTTTGCGGTGATTGTCCACCACAATGACGGCATTGATCATACTATTGAGAATGGCGCTAAGTTTCATGTTGCGATCATTAAAATTTTGGATATTGTCGAATAGCGCTTGACTCATATGATTAAATGTCTGTGCAAGTTCGCCCACTTCATCTTTACTGTTGATATACACCTTCTCGCCTATAGCGCCTTCACTGATGCGCCGACTGGCCCGTGTCAATTCTTGCAGTGGAAGTACAATGCGCATAGAAAAACGATATCCTATCAACAAGGATACAACAAGTCCAATCAATATTGCTAAGCTCGATTGCTGGAGTATGCGTTTGTTAAACAATTCGATAACTTTGAGGGGAACTGACAACCTTACGGTGTAGGGCTCATTGGCTGAACTCATTTTGACTGCAACGTACAACATGTCCGTTCGTAGACTTTTAGAGTAACGAATGGATTGACCTTCACCAGTTGCAAATGCATCGATAATCTCACTTCGATCGCTGTGGTTTTGCATCTCATTAAGTGCCACTTCGCTATCGGCAACAACGACTCCCGCTAGATTTACTATTGTTATTCGTGCAGGTATTTCAGAAGCATGGCGATCAGCAACCCCATCGAATTCCACTGGATTTTTATCTTCGATCAGAGCAGCTAAGAGATACGCGCTTGCAAACAATTTTTCTTTGAGTTCCTTTTGATAATTTTCATGCATCATATAGGTCGAAATACTTGCCGTAACCAACATTCCGAAGAGAACAACGCTCACAAATGTTATTAACATTTTTTTTAGCATAGAGACCTCTATTTCATTTTATAGCCCACTCCGCGAATGGTTTCGATATAGTCTGCGTTTGTATCCTCAATTTTTCTTCTCAGATGCCGAATATGAACATCCACAGTTCTCGTTTCACCGTAGTACTCATATCCCCACACTTCATCCAAGAGTTGATCTCTCGTCAAGACACG
>JBBRGL010000102.1:0-8637 GCA_038240675.1 Peptostreptococcales bacterium | reverse complement strand
TTTAAAAAAAATTAAAAAAAAAAACCCCTGACCCCGAACTACACATAATGGTTTGGCAATTATATAAAAAGGTGCTGTATCAAAAAAATTATTTTTGATACAGCACCTTTTTACCTGAGTACTTGAATCGCTGCATAATCCGTACCACGTTGTTTTGAAAAATTACTCCAGTGGAGCAAGGCCTCTTGATCGATCTTAAGCGCTTTTTCCAAAGCGTCTACAATTGCTTCTTCAGATAAGCAATTAGGATTGAGTGTTATGGCAATTTTGTTTTTTTCTGCATCAGATGCAATATTGAACTGGTCACTAGAAAATGGCAATATAATCATTGGCTTGCCGAAATAAACTGTTTCCGTAAATGTGTTGCATCCGCCGTGGTGAATTACGATGTCCATATGTGGAATCAGAGCCTTTTGAGGAATGAATTCACAGACCGAAACCAATGAGGACTCATATTGCTTGAGCTCTTTTTCTTGGCTCCCAGCAGCAACGATAATCATCGCCTCTGGGTCAAATTTCTGACTGGCAACTATGAGTTCTTTCAATACATCTACGCGGTTAGACAAAAATGTTCCCAGCGTTATCAAAATCTTCTTACGGTTCACGTGCTCTACACGGTCTAACCAAAACTGACTGAGTGTTTCCTCTTCAAAAGCATGACCAATATAAAGCTTAAGTGGTCTCTTCTTCAATTCTTCTTCCGCGTTAAAATCAAAGTAATTGTATATAATAGCCTCTTCAGAAACAAGTCGAAAAGCATTGTCCACTTTTCCCACGTCTGGACGGAAGTCAGCGATAATTTCATTAAAGATACTCGTAAACTGTTCCTGAGTCCGTAAAGTTGCTTCACGAAGCCCATTGAGGGCATCTACCGAAACGTCTATACAAGAGGGCCACTGTTTTGGCACGCCGAAGTTGTCACCCTTCTCCGGTATAGTATACGGATGTGGGGGACAAAAGGTGATAAACGGCAACTCTAAACAATAAAGGCTAAGGGTAACACCATAGGATAAAATATCAACGACCCATAAGTCTACTTCCTGAGCCCCCTTGATTTCCTGAATTTTTTCTATTAAATCGAGTGGATTGTTAAGCATGTCGTCTTTTCGATGCCTAGACTGTGTCATTAAGGTTTCAACAGCACCAACTTTTGTCGCTTCAAAAAACGCATAGAGTCTCATTTTTTCTGACTCTGGCTGCTCTGTATCACTTGCCGAACCCGTGTTTTTATTGGCGCTAATATCAATTTCATAAAAATCCAACTGCGCCGACACAACGGTCTGTTTGAATTCGCGACTGCAGCCAAATGTCACTTTACACCCTTGACCTTTAAAACTTTTCGCCAAGGCAAGCAGCGGCATAAAGTGAGAATAAAATGGCGGACTTAAAAAGAAGATGTGTTCATAATGCATAAAAATTCGTCTCCTCGCTGAGTCTAAGATAAAACGCTAAAAAATGTTTTGCTATTTCTTCCATCGAAAAACGATCTAGTACAGTACGCTGCCCTTGATTTTGGATTTTTTTAAAGTCTTCCATACTTCTGCACGAATGATAAATCACTTTCTCAACATCCAATAAGAGCGTCTCCCAATTCGAGGTATCTACCAAAAACCCGTTGACACCATGGGTAATATACGTTTTTACACCACCCTTAATAGGGGCAAACACCAAAAACCTTTCAGACAAAGCCTCCAAAATAGAAATTCCAAACTCCTCTTTTAAACTTGAACACAGGTATACATTTGGATAATGCGAAGAGATGCCTTCCATAATTTTATGTTCAACGCTTCTAATGACATCATTTGGTAGCGCCGCCACATGCGCAAATCGCCCTTTCAAATGTCCATTCGCTCCAATATAATCCTCAAAAAACTCCGAAATTTTTAGTTCTTCCTCTTCTGGCTGATCTCGACTGCCGCCAATAATGAGTAGATTGTAGTCCTTCCAAAGCTCTGATTCGCCCCATACTTTAATCAACTGATCTTGGCCTTTTTTAAAACTCAGCCTACCTACATTTAAGATTACCGGCTTTGCCCTATTTGAGTGGTCAATACTGAAACCTTGCGCTTGACTTTCCAAAAGTTGACACACATCGAAATTTTGTGCATCAATGCCTATATCGATTCCTTCACCGATCATTCTCAACTCAAATCGACTTTTTTCACTATTAAGCTGAGGAAAATAAAGCCCTAACTCATGCCTTACCGCATTTCCACCTATGCCTACTATGCCATCCGTCATCGCAATAAGATCATCACCTATGCTAATTTTATTGAGTTTTTCTAGGGTCTCTTCCACTTTAAAACACGCGATCTTGCCATATTGATCGGCCATATTGCGGTGTGGATCTGGCGTTAACGTGAAAACAAGCTTGGCGTTGAGTTTTATTGACAACATTGCTATGGCTTTCGATGCATTGTCGAGATAGCGCACATGAAAAACATCTGGCTTAACATGCCATTGACTTAAAAACCGCTCGACCGCCCTCTTGATTGACAACTCTTTTCTGACAAAAGCATGTGGATCATCCAAATTCAAATAAACAGGAAGTCTTATGAGCCAATGACCATTACCATAGTGACTCATAAAAGGTTTATTTTCATGCCAATCATTATTAATCGTCAAGGTGATCACTTGAGCAACCCGTTCATGTTTAGTAAGCTGATTTCCGAGTGTCTTTAAAAGCGTTCCCAAACCACCACTTTGTCCTTTTCCACTAAACTCGGGGTCGCCATAGAACATTGCCTGTAACACGACGATGCCTGCCTCCTTCAACCCCATTTCTTGTGTAATAAACTTCGAATAAGCTAAATATACACTCAAGTATTTTTCGGAAATAAGTTTATGCTTTATATCATGGCGCATGTTTTTCTTGTCAGGAGAACAAGAAACCAAAAAATCGATAATCTGCATTTTGATGTTTTCTGGAAAGTCCTTGCTCAAATAGTCATACAAAGTATCGGCTAATTCTACAATAAGAAAATGTCGCATGTACTCAATTAAGATGGCTAATGCATCATAGTCAGTGGCAAATTGGGTAAAAACCTTTTTTAAACTGTCCCCTTTCAATAACGGCAGATCACATTCGATACAGATATCCAGCAGATCAAAAATCTTTTCCGATGTGTTACTCGGATCAGTCAGCATACAGAAAAGCACATCCTGTAATCTAACACTTGAGCATATAGACTTATGCACAACCACTAACCCCACAATAGAGCGGTCCAAATAAAGGTTATCACCAAGCTCTGATAGCACTCGAATGATTTCATTTTCACTGACTTTCTCAACCCTATATAAAATCCGAATTGCGGTAATTTTATCTCTCAATAAAAATCGTGCAGCGTCATCCTGCTCATTCAAATAACAACGATGTTCTAAATAATACTCCGAAAACGACACTGTGCTCTTACTCTCAAAATACATTTTTCTCATGTCAATAAATGCATTCAATGATATCCCCCCTCATCAATCAACTAAGCAATTCATAGTTGATTCAGCATTTCATACATACCCCTGCCGCTAAAGATAACGCACGAAATTGCATTTTATTTCGAAGGTAGAGAGAAGAGACACCTCACGGCGCCCCCCAATCAAATCTCACCCTTTTCCCGATCAGTCATCACCAGACTATAAATTGTCGGTACGACGATCATCGTTAATACCGTTGAAAATCCAAGCCCTGTCATGAGAGCGATAGCCAATGGCCTAAAAAGTTCTCCGCCATAAATCAACAAGGGAACCAGACCAATAACAGTGGTCATTGTACTGATGGTAATCGGTCTGTAGCGCCTATTGACTGCCGCTTTGCAGGCTTCATCAATCTCCATGCCCTCCTTACGGAAAGTACCAATCGCATCCAACAGCACTATGGCATTGTTAACGACAATGCCCATCAAAGCGATCAAACTCATCATGGCGACAAAGGTAAGGACCTGATTTGTTAAAAACAGCCCCATCAACGCGCTGGACATAGCTATTGGAATTGTCGCCAATATGACGAGTGGCTGCCTGAAGGAATCAAATTGAAGAATCAGTATCGAAAAAATCATAAACAATGACAATACACCCAGCTTCAGCAGATCTACCACGCTTTCCTTAACGCGCTTAATCATTCCGCCGAATTCAAATTTAACATCATCGTAATTCCCCTCAGAAATAAACGCTTTCAATTCTTTCTCGACGTTCTTTGTGGAATAACCTGCCCCGACATCCGACGTTATAATGACAGAACGCTCTCCATCATAATGATTGACAACTGAGAAAGCACTGATCATTTTAACTTCACCCAATTCTTTCAATTTGACACTTTTCCACGTCTTGCTAGATCTTATGCCTAAATTCTCGAATTCCTCAAGAGTCGTAATATCACTCTTGATTACGATTGCGGTTTCATCCCCGTTTTTCTTTAGGGTAGAGACCTTCATTCCCAATAGTGCCGCGCTGGCTTCTCTTTGAATATCAAGCTTACTGAACCCATAATAACCCGCTACAGCTTCATCGATTTCAACATAAAACTGGTACTCTTTACTGGAAAAGTCGTCCGCTATATTAAGAACACTGTCCATAGATTGCATTTTTGATACCAAAGAATACCTGATTTCATCTAGTCGATCAAGATCTTCACCCATTATTTTAATTTCTATAGGTCTCGAAAAATTACCCAGTTCCAGCAATAACGTAGAAGCTGTTCCTCCAATAAGTTCACGACTTAACTTTCCTTGCACATAGGTTTGCAATTCTTCCTTATTCTTAAAACGGTCACTCTTGGACAGATCAAATTCATAAGCAATTTGAGCTATATCAGGCGATGCACCTCTATACATGACTGACAAATAGAACTTTGGCAAATTGCGGCCAACGGATACATAGTATTCTCCCAATTCAGGTATGTCTTTCAGCAGCTTTACCGCTAGGTTAGCAAGTGCTTCTGTTTTGTTGATATCCGATGCAAATTCAGATATCAAATCAACTTGTATAATTGTTTTATCTGCCTTTGGCAGTAGGATCGCTTCCATTTGAGTGACTGAAAAACCACAAAGAATTACAAATAACACAGTGAGAGCAATGGTTCTTTTCTTACTTTTCAAGCTTCCTTCCAGAAGTTTGTTGAATAGCCCTCTAATCTTGGTGTTTTCTCTTTTCTTTGTATCTTCCGTTTTTTTGAAAGTCATTGCAGCAATAACAGGTGTCGTAATAATAGCACAGACATATGACGCGATTAAAGCAGTTGTGACAACAAAAGGGACACCATGCACGAATTTACCGACTGTAGAATTCAGAAATAACAACGGCATAAAAGCAAATACAGTCGTCAGTGTTGAAGTCAGAATAGAAAAAGCCACTTCCCTTGTTCCCACCACGGCTGCTTTAAAGTTTTCTACCCCTTGATCGATATGAAACTGAATGGAGTCGCTTACGACGATCGCGTTATCCACCAACATACCCAGTGCAATAATCAGGCCGGATATAGACATCTGCTCCAACTTCACGCCCATTGAGTACATGACAATTATGGTCATCGCGACAGACAACGGAATCACAGTGGTCACAACAACTGCGTTTCGCCATCCCATACCGACAAATACCACAACGATGACGAAAAAAATCGCTTCTAACAGGTTAATCATAAAATTATTAGTCGATTCTCGAACATCATCTGGCTGATAGACCATATAGGACAATTTAATATCCTTCGGCAGCTGCTCTGTCAATTTTCTTATTTCAGCTTCAATACGATCTCCCACCATGACTATATTGAGCTTATCTCCAAAAAAACCAGCCAAATAAACAGCTTTCTCGCCATTTAACCCAAAACGGGGATTGTTAGAATCAATCTTATACTGCACATCCGCAACATCCTTCAACTTAATACTGCGTCCGTCTGGAAAAACCATAAGATTGATATTCTGGATGTCTTCAATGCTTTGAAATTCAGCATCTATGTGGACTTCAATCTTGCTCACACCATTGTCAATGCTTCCTGTTGGCATTGCAACATTCTCGGCCTTGATCATATTAACGACATCATTCATAGATAGATTGTGTTGATTCAGAATTGCTTGATCAACCTTTATTTCAATCTCACGCTCCAGGTAGCCATAAGTATCAAACCTTGTGATGCCATTGATTTTGGATAGATTCTTCTTGATATAATCTGCATAATCAGCCAATTCATCATGTGTATACTGTTCACCTGTTACGCCAATAATCATGCCCGGCGTTTCCATGATTTCAGTATTTGTGACAATCCGAGTAACGCCAGGTGGCATCATTGGTTTCAAATCGCTGATGATTTTGTCCAATTCTTTCCACGAAGCATCGACATCCACACCATCTTTAAGCATAACCATAACAGATGCCATATTTGACTTAATAAAGGTCTGCGAATAATCAAATCCAGTGATTCCAACAAGTTCATCCTCTATGGTTTTTACAACGAAATCCTCTAATTCCTCCGGTGTAGCACCTGGATAGGCAACGAAGATAATTGCGCCTGGCGCATTTAGATCCGGACTTTCTTGACGCGGTAGAAACCAATACGCATACAAACCCGCAACCAAAGTGACAAAGATCAAGAACAGTGTCAATTTTCGATGTTTTAGAGCTTTGAATGTTATTCCTCTATCCATGGTTGTCCCTCTGATTCCTGCGCCTTAACCAGCATGCCTTCTACAAGTGATTTCATGCCTACAACAATTAGAATTTCATTTTCTTCCAATCCCTCTACCAAAGCTTTGTCGTTCTTCATTTCCAAAACCTTGATTGTACGCTTAGATGACTTACCATCCTTGATGACATAGACAAAATCAATCGTGGTAGACTGGATGCATTGGATGGGAACCCATATGCCTTCACTCTTACCGACTACAACTTCAACCCTTACAATCGTTCCACTCAAAACTTCATTTTCTTCAATGCCAATTTCGACCTTGTAAGTTGATGTCTGAGCGTCAGCAACTTCATCAACAAAAGTGATGGTTCCTTCTTTTTTGACGTGATCTATTTCATAATGAATTTTTTGACCCACTTTCAACACTTTTCGATCATCTCTTGTCACATAAATGACAATTTTCTGATTACTCGAACCCATGATAAACACGGGTTGTCCCGGTGCAATAAACTCTGACTTTTCAAATAAGATATTGCTGACAATGCCATTTTGATCGGCGTAAATCGTACCGTCCTTAATTGCCATCGTGATTCTAGTCTTTTCTGAAGAAAAACGGTTGCTATTATCCTGAGTGATATTATGGTTCAACTTTGCCTGTTCATAGCTAAGGCTCTTCGCATCCAAAGCATCCTTAGAAACAGCCCCACCCTCATACAAAGCCTTGTAGCTATCATATTGATCCTTAGCGTATGAAAGCGCTTCACTGGCTTTCAAAATTTCTTTATTTGCCACTTGTGATTGGCTTCCTAAACTTTTCAGTTGCATACTCATATCTTGCGTATCGATGGACCCAAGCTTTGTTCCCACTTCGACATAGTCGCCTTCATTGATAAAAATCTGATCAAATCGTCCTGCTGTCTTAAAGCTCAATTTCTTCTGAATATCTGGCTTGATTGCACCAGTATAGACCAAGATCTCATCTTCCAGCCTTTTCTCTGTCACTATAGTACCAACAGTCTTGTAAACAGCCTCCTTTGGAAGATCAGCCGCTTCATGTGAGCATCCTAATAGTACACTAGTAATAATCAATAACATCCCTGCAAACATACCTTTTTTCACAAAAACACCTTCCCTCTTGTTTTGCGGTCCATCTATGCTCACTCAGATTTTTCCAATCAATGTCATCTTAATCATGCCCTTCAATTTCTTGTAGCACGCTTCCTTCGTTATATCTCCGAAAATAATATATTCCAGAATGACCATCCTCATCATATTCAAGGTATATCGGGCAAACGCATCTGCATCCAGCTCCACCTTGATGATATTGGCATCCAATAGCCGATCTATAAAGGGTGCAATAACCCCTTTCATGTTATTTTCTATAAAATTTTCCATCATCCGTTTAATTTCATCCGATGTTGATAGAGAGAACAAGACCGAATGAAATTCCTTGATAATTGCATGATCCATATCGATCAGCGCTGTCGGCAGAGCAAAAACTGCATCCGCCAATATTTGCACCACGTCATCAATCCCCAAATCCCTAACTTCTAGAGTGTCCAATCTTACATGGATATCATTTCTGGATTCTATAGATGGCAAAATGGTCTCGATAAACAAAAGTTCCTTTGAAGAATAATAACCATACAAAGTGCTGGCGCCGACACCTGCTTTTTCAGCAATCTCTCTTACAGAAGCCCCTTTTATGCCCTTTTTCAAAAAAACTTCTCTTGCGGACTTTTGAATTCTCAATTTTGTTTCCTGCTTCTCTTCCAATGTCACATTAGACATTTCGTTCCTCCATTCCGAACGTGTTCGCTTTATTTGAATATACACCTGTTCACAATAAAAAACAAGCATTTTAATTTCCGCCTCACATCACATGTGGTCAATAAGCGATAATGTCCTCTTGCAACGCAAGGGATTATGTCTTCTGAATAGCAGATTGATTAGGGTGTCAAAAGTCCGTAGTTGATCTTGTTCATACTGCATATAGTTCCGGAATGTTCAACTGGAACTATATG
>JBBRGL010000101.1:0-8665 GCA_038240675.1 Peptostreptococcales bacterium | reverse complement strand
CCCCTATTTTCCATCAAGATTTTGAGCAATTCAAATTCTTTAAACGTCAGTTGAATGATTTGATCTTTCATTTTTACTTCATGCTTTACAAGGTCAATGGTCAAATCGAGGACCTGATAGAGATCCTTTGTCGGTCTAATTTCCTTTGTTGTCCGTTTTAAAACCACCTTGATGCGAGCCAATAACTCTCTGACGCTGAACGGTTTAGTCAAATAGTCATCGGCACCCATTTCTAGTCCCAAAACTTTATCCGTCTCTGAACTTTTCGCCGTGAGCATTATGATCGGAATATGTTGGGTTTCATCTGAATACTTAACTTTTTTACAGATTTCAACGCCATCTAAAAAAGGCAGCATCAAGTCTAAAAGCACCAAATCGGGCGCCTCTGTCTTGATTTTTGCAAGCCCCGACAACCCATCTGTTGCAAAATCCACCGTGTAACCATTGGCCTCTAAGTTGTACCGCAAAAGTTCAACGATGTTGAGTTCATCTTCAATGATCAGCACTTTTATCTTGGACATATTCCCTCCTCTTTGGGTTAAGCATCACTATACGTTCAAAAGCAGATCATTTAAATCTGCTTTTGATTTAAGTATATTCGCTTTTACCACGGTAATGGTTAATTCTGTGTAAATTTTACGGATTCAAAGCATGCGCTTTTCTGTTGTTTTTTAATTTGTACATGCGTTCATCAGCAGTTTTCAAAGCGTCAAACAAGTCATTGCCATCATCAGGAACAGTCGCAATACCGTAATCTAAAGAAATAAAAAGTTTATGGGTGCTGTATGCCTTTTGCTCCGTTTCTTTTGCAATACGCTTAAGTAAAACCTCACTTTGCACTTGAGTCGTATTGGGCATGTAAACAATAAATTCATCGCCTCCATAACGACCAACAAAATCACTTCCCCGCATTAAACCGCTGAAATCAATGGCGATTTCTGACAAAACTTCATCGCCTACGTGGTGACCATAATTATCGTTAATCGCCTTAAATTCGCCAAGGTCTATAATGGCAATAGATGAATGACTATTGTAGCGATTGTTTCTGTGATTTTCATCCGTTAAGCGATCAATCATATAACGTCTGTTCCAGATGCCTGTCAATGGATCAATAAGGGCATCGTGATTAGAGCGCTCAATCATATTGTTTAAGCGCCAAAAAACGGCAATCTGCTCCGATATAATCAATATAAGCTCTTCATCTTTCAATGAAAATTCGTTGTCTTTTATCGAATAAAGAATTCCGGCAACTTTGCCATTGACACAAACTGGACACGCCAAATGAAACACATTGAGTGCACCAATTCTTCCATTAATGATTTTGTTTTTACTGAGTGAATGGTCAATAATTGCATAATTGGGCATGATGCCGTATAAGTCATAACTTGATGGCACAGATTCGGCTACCAAATCATAGTCGCCCTCCTCAGTTGTTCTGAAAATAGCCAAATGCTTTAAAAGACCATTTTCAACAATCCTTTGCGAAATTTCATCGTTATTCCTCAACGAACTGATATCCTGAATGACGTGGTGAAGTCCTCTCAATTGATCTGCTTCGTTTTTGAGCATGCTTCGATTATGAAGTTCCTCCATGTAAAGCCCTAAATGTGAGCTGAGAACATTTAATATTTCAAAATCCATTATGCTAAAAGCGTTTTCCATATAACTGTCAATTCCAAGCACGCCCCATAGAAAGTTGTTATAGGTTATGGGTATATAAATAATTGACCGGACATTTTCGTTGTCGACAATATAATCAGGGTCATTCAAAGCATTCCCTGTGATATATGGGATGCGGCTAAGGAGCACTCTGCCCAATATACCCCTAAAATAATGAAAATAATTTGAATAATGTGCATTCGAAAAATCACCCAACAAATCCAACACCTTCATGTCTGTGCTTTGTTTATTCACTTTCATTGCCAATAGGAAATTATGAAAATTCGAGATTTGTCCGATGACTTTAGTCAAAATCGTAAAAATTTCTTCAATGTTTTCAGCATCCCTTAAATCTTCAAAAGTTTTGAAAAGCCCCTTCTGAATACGTGCACTACGTTCGACCTGAGCATTTTTCAAATAGAGATTTTGGTTTGTTTTTTTCAACTCTTCTTCAATTTTATAGCGGTCCGATATATCTATGGCAGTGAGTACAATACATTCAACTTCAGCATTTGCGTCATACATAGGCGCAATTGTACTTTTAATCAACTTTCTTCTTCCATCTGGAAAGACCCAATAATGTTCAAAGACGCTTGTTGAAGCACCTTGAAGAACTTGATTGCATTGGTCTTTAAAATTCACAAAATCAAAGGGGGTAAAAAGGTTTTCTATGAGGATTTCAGGGTCACACCCTTGCCCTGTTTGAGGAAACATTTTTTGAAACGTTTGATTGCATCGAATAACGGCAGTCTCTTTATCCAAAACAGCAAAAAATGCACCAGAGAGATTGAACATTTTTTCAATAAAACGCTTTTCTTCACTTATTTCTTGCTCCAAAAGCCGTCGGTCAGAAACGTTAAGAATTATCCCTTCCCAAAAGAGAGAATTGTCTTGTCTGCGCTGTGGTTTGAGTAAAACACTCACAAATGTCTTCTCTGAATTCTCTGAATTAAGACAGGCTTCATATTCAATGGGAATCATATACTTACCCGAATCCCGCATTAAATTTTCCAAATTCCAATAGCTGTTGGGGTCGAAAATTCTTAAAAATTCCATATCCGTCTTCAAAGGCGCATTGGTACTCTTTACATAAAGGTTTTCTAACCCTTTTGTACAATACTTAATCATATACTTGTCGCCACTTTTGACAATTTGAAGAATAGCACCTGGTAATGCATTGGTTACAGAAAGCAAATTGAAATATTCTGTGAGCCTCTGATAAATGGGGTTCCACAGCTCGGATTTCTCCGTCACTAAACCCTCTGCAGAAGCCTCATTACCCACTAAAGCTCGGGATAAAATCAGTGCTGGCTTGTAATAGCGATTAATCATGTGCATTTCTAATAGAGTGATGAATAAAAATAAACTCACAATCAAAGCTATATAGACCCACATTTTAGGCAGTACCCAGAGAAAAAGTTGCCCTTCGTTGATTTCAAGCCCTAATCCGTAGCTCTGATTCGGTTCGACATAGAGTAAGTCAAATTCAAATAACCCCTTTTGAATTCTCATTTTAGAGGTCTTAGGACCCAAGTGAATATACTGGGATTGAGGCAGATCAATCTGTCCATCTTTGGTCCAACTCACAAGCTTTTGATCGCCGACAAAAATGTACATCGGCATTTTGGGCACTGGATCAATGTAGAGCTCGTCTCGCAAACTATTGAGATTGAGCAGTGCGCCGTAACTACCCCACTCTGCGTTATTGCGAAGGACAGGTTGAGAAATCATCAAAGCAGGCTCTTGACTAATAGCCCCCTTTTCGACACGATGGATTTGTAAACCTCTGCTTTCATTAAAAATAATATTCCCGAATTTAGCCATCAGCTCTTTTATTTCAACGGAACCGCTATTCTCAAAGAGTAGCTTGATTTCAGTCCATGGTTGAAGGGCTACAAACCCTTTAAAAGAGTAGTAGTAGGTCTCTGAGACGCTTTTATTGTATTCTTTTAATGTTTTGAGGCTATCCATAGCCGCTAAAGCAGCGAGGAGTTCCCTTTGGTAATCACTCTCTATGAAGCGTTTTGTATTTAATCCAAAAACAATCCCCATCCGATCGTAATCTACAAAAGGATTGACTCTGCTCACAGAAAAGTCTTTTGCACTGGAATCTTCATCAAAATAGGCCTCTAAATTTGCATTTTCACTTTGATAGTTCTTGTCTGCAATACTGAGTCCATGTCTTTCAGCCAAATTCAGCAACCCTTGATTCTCATAAGACAGGATATCATTCAATCGAATACCTGAGATTTCTACATCTCTTTGCAGGCGCTCTATATAGTCTGACCTGAGTTGAGCAAATTGAAATAGAGCTGCACAAATAATGAAGACAGCTAAAAGCAAAAGACTGTTTAAGCGACTTACCTTAAAAAGATGACCACTAGAACCGCTATTCCTCATGAAAGACCGCATACAAACCTCATCACTGTGTATTTTTTTGATTAAAGTTCGCTATAAACGTCCCTATTTCTTCATAAAGTAAAGGCTTTTCATAAAAATAACCTTGAACATAATCTGATTTTAAAGCGATTACTTTATTGAGATATGCTTGGTTTTCAATGCCTTCAGCAATGACTGAAATATTCATTCTATGGGCAAAACTCACAACAGACTCCATCAAAGTGAAGACAGGATCATTTTCTACAGAGTCGCGTACAACCTGTTTGTCAATTTTGAGATAAGAAAGAGGAAGCTTCAGCAAGTTATTGATTGAAGAATACCCCGTTCCGAAATCATCCAAAGAAAGTTTGATCCCCTTACTTTTTAAATAATAGAGTTTCGCTAAGATTTCTTCATTGGATTCCAACATGACGGATTCCGTGATTTCAAATTCGATAAGTTCTCTTTTAAATCCTGTTGCCTCAATGACTGCAAGGACACTTTGAACGAATCGCTCTTCAAGCAGCTGGATCACAGAGATATTCACCGCTATATGGAAGGGTGTCTCGTTTTCTACATTGACCTTTTTCATCGTCAAACAGGCCTCCTTCAAAACATAAAGGCCAATTTCGTTGATGAGACCTGTCCTTTCGGCTATAGGGATGAAGATGTCGGGATAGACTTCCCCTAGCAATGGATTGCGCCATCTTAAGAGTGCTTCAAACCCAGAAATCCGTTGCTTTCTAATATCAATTATAGGCTGAAATCTTAAATACAGCTCATTATTCTCAATGGCGTATTTCAAATTGCTTTCCAATCGTATTTCTTTAATGGCTTCTGATTCAACAACTTTGTCATAGACATAAAATGTATTGCCATTCAGTTTTTTAGCCTGATACATTGCAATATCACAGCATCTTGTCAATTCTTCCACCTGCATAGAGTCTCTCGGGAATGTAGAAACACCTATACTGGCAGTCGTCCTAAACATCATATCTTCATAATAAATTGGCTTCCCAATCGTCAAAAGTATTTCGTTGATAAAAGATTTAAAATCTGATTCATGTTCAAAATGTTCTAAAACAAGCAAAAACTCATCTCCGCTAAACCGCGCAAGAAAGCGGGCCTCTTTGTATTTTAGGCGTTCAGAAAGCTTGATTAAGACTTGATCACCTGCTGCGTGTCCATAAGTGTCGTTTATGTGTTTAAAGCGGTCTAAATCAATGAACACAAAAGTTCCTTTTCCCCAAACTTCAACCAATTCCTGAAGTTTTTCTGCTATATAAGTCCTGTTGAACAATTGTGTCAAAGTGTCAATATAGGCCATTTCCATAATGCGATGTTCATGATTTTTACGTTTTGTGATGTCTAAATGAGACCCTAATAGACCAAGGTAATCACCGTTTGAATCGAACCTCGCCTTGCCGATAGCCTCGATCCATTTATATTCCGCGTCGATTGTCATGATGCGGTACTCTTCTTGATAGATTTCTGTTTTATCCATCACATGCTGACGTAAATTTTTCTTCACGCGTTCTCTCTCATCCGGATGAATCAACCGTATCCAATCTTCTAAAAGCCCTTTGGTGACATCTATCCCAAAGCTTGCATACCATGTCTTTGTTATATAGTTGACTGAATTATGTGTACTCAGCTCCCATAGACCTTCTTTGGTAATATCAAATATATAGCGGTAACGCTCTTCATTTTTTTTGATCATTTCTCGATTGACAAATAGTTCATCATATTGAGACTGAAGTGCTTCTTCAGAGGCATAAAGCTCTTCATAAAGCGCAGTCATTTCTTCGTTTTTTTCTTTGATATTGCGCAACATATTGTTGAACCCTAAAACCAGAATTCCAACCTCATCATTGGACTCAATATCGCTTTGAAGATAGTAGTCGCCTTCGCCAACACGTTCCATAACTCTGCACAATTTTAAAATGGGTTCTGTGATGTAGCGCGAAAACTTTAAAATGAAAAATTCAGAAACAATTAAAACAAACAAGGCTATAGCGACAATCCATCCCAAGAGTTTTAATTGTAGCGCATAAATATCGTTTTTATGAATCATGGCAATCATCATCACATTTGAAAGATTTGTTTGTCTTTTGATGTATATACCCTTAGAGTCTTCATAAAGCTCATTTGGAGAACGCAGAAAATCCACAAACGCTTGTCCATAAATGGCCAAGACCTCTTTGCCGTTTTCTTCGATGTTTGGCGAAGCCACTATTTGTGCCTGATTCTTTGAGGCTAAAAAAACGTAGCCGCGGTTCCCAATGACTGTTTCTTGAATAATCGTACTTAATTCATTGAGCACAATATCGATGCCGATTACACCCACAGCCTTGCCTGAAAGGGTTTCAAAACGCTTAGAAGCCGTGAGCACCAATTCACTTGTACCAACGTCAATATAGGGGTCAGACCAGACCACTGCAGTACTGTTCTTTTGAGAATTCTTATACCAGTCGCGTTTCCTAGGATCATAATCAACGGGAACGAAACGTTCCGGATACAGATAGAACTTCCCTTCTTCTGTGCCAACATACAGTGTTGCTGCGTTTTCTATAGTTGATTTAACGACTTCTAAATGATGCTTTAACCGAGAAATTTGTTCTTCAGATTTCAGTGCATCTAAAAGGGACACCTGATGATCAATGACCTCTACACCTTTGAGTACTTGATTAACGTACGATGACAACAACGTTATTGCACCTTCAATTCGCCCAACAGACTCGGAAATATAGCGGCTTTTTACATCAGAATAAGACAGTATTAAAACGACAATTGCCACAGATAGAATCGCAGTTATCAAAATGACTGAAATGAGTTTTTCAATTTTTCTTTTCAAAGTGGTTTTTTTCATTTTTCACAATTCCATTCTAGGGTAATCCCTCATCATGAGATACATTACATGCTATAGCTATACCCTTCTTATTATAATTGAAAACAAGGGATTATGTTGAATTTCTCTTGATTTCCTTCGTAATTTTGCATTTTTTTTTTAAAATGTGTCTATGAATGAAATTATCAATGTATACTTAAAAATAAAGTCATCAATATTCTCCATTCCTTCATTTCATAAATAATTGATTAGAGGTCCCTATGCGACAATTTATTTCCTTTTGGCCTTTGCTTTTTTTTGTATTTTCCGTCCTCATAGGCCTTATTTTAAAGATTCCTCTCTATCTGAGTTTAGGTTTTGCATTTGTGGTCATCACCCTCCATTGTCTAAACAAGGGCATATCCATTCGAACGCTATTAAGCTTGCTTATAGACGGAATTTCAAGTATTCGAGCTGTTCTCTTACTGTTATCCATTATCATGATGGTTATTCCCATTTGGATTAAAATAGGTACTATACCAACCTTGTTGGTTTTCGGATTTGAAAAGCTCAATCATCAAAATCTCATCGTTCTCTCATTTGTGCTCTCTGCTTTCCTTTCCATGACTATTGGAACGGCTATGGGAACAATGAGCATCTTGATGGCGAGTTTGCTGACACTTGGAATAGGGGCAGGTATTCCGGCGCCCATAATCGTCGGCTCAGTCGTCTCTGGCGCTTATATTGGCGATCGAAGTTCCCTTATGTCTGGAAGTGTCCACCTCAACGCATCAATCACCGAAACCCAAGCACGCACAAACGTCGTCTATATGATGAGGACTCTTATTCCCGGCTTTCTCATCAGTTTGGGACTGTATTACTGCATAGGGCTAAGATACCCCATGACCCCAGAAACCCTCAAAAATTTTGAGGCATCAGCACTCACTTTAAGAGCCAATAGTTCCATTTCTCTTTTTTATGTAACACCCCTCTTTGCTTTAATTGGCCTGATTGCTATAGGGCGTATGAAAATGATTGCCGCCTTATCCGTCGTCACTTTATACAGCTATTCGATTCTTCTCTTTGAAAGTCATGAGTTTTTCCAAAGTTTTAAGGTAATGCTACACGGTTACGAACTCCAAATGGGTCATAATCTGTTGCTCAAAAGCACTGGGCTGTTGGGTATAGCACCCGTTCTGGGCGTTATTTTATTCTCTACACTGATCAATCAATTATTAGATGCACTGAATCTTATTAAACCTCTTTTAGACATTTATTTAACCCGTGTGCGCACTTTCTTCACACTCACTTATAAAGTGGGTATTTTGAGTTTTATCATTTCACTGATTACCTGCTCGCAAACCCTTATGATCGTCATATGTGGACAACATATCAAACCCTATTATGACTCTTTGAAATATGACAGACGTGATCTTATGCTAACCATAGCCGATTTTGGCATCATCACCGTTGCACTGATCCCTTGGAATGTGAATGGACAAATGATTGAGGCACTCACCGGTATATCGACACTTTCCTATCTCCCCTACACTTTCGTCTGTCTTTTGATGCCCCTTATGAACTTTCTACACAGCATACTCAAAAGGCCATTAGACAATGACTCTTCCACATAGGCGCCACCTACTCTCCAAACCTACCGCGCATAAAAAAACAGATTTCTTGCAATGACACGCAAGCTAATCTGTTTTTTATTTAGTCAATGATTTCTATGATTTCCAACGAATGATCTTTTGAGAGGTCATAAAAAATTTTGTCCACGTGCACGAGTGGTCTAAAGGG
>JBBRGL010000100.1:0-8717 GCA_038240675.1 Peptostreptococcales bacterium | reverse complement strand
CTTTTGAAACTACGCTCAGAAGAGGGGGGAACTTTATGAAACTTAGAAGTTCACCTTTAGCGATGTCATTCAATCGCTATATTTTAAAGTACAGTGTTTTTTTCATAGTGACCCTGGGATTAGCTGTTAGTTTTTATCAATTGCAACAGAATAAAATGCGCGATCAAGACTATTTTCAATTCATTAACCATCAGTTTCAAATGGATGTAGATACATTCAATCTTTTGCTGGATGCTGATCTCAACTACGTTGAATATTTTATGGACGAAAAGGTTGATTTGCTGAATCATCACTATGCAAAATCCAATAAGATGGATTTTGATTTAACGACGGTTGCTGACAATAGTGGTGTAAAACTCTACGTTTTGGATCGATTGGGACAATTGCTTGTTTCCAGCGTCTCAAATCCAAATGAGGAGGCGCTGAACCTGGTGTTGTTCAGTAAAGGTGTGTTGGATAAGCTCGAAGAGAATTCTGCCGGTAGTGTCGAAATAGGTGTATTTGAAGACCCTTCAACAGGGCGATTGATTTATGGGCGCCTTGTTCGGACTGTTGATCAGAAATACATTTTGTTGGTTACTTATGACTTGGAGGGGTATTACACAAGTGTGTACCAAAGTTCACATGAAAATCAGCTTCCTCAATATGAAAGAGTGGTTGGTACAGAATCAGAGAAGATCGCGTTGATGGTTGGCGGTGAAAATAAGCTTATTAGGCGTTCTAAGGTTCATGAAAAGCTGCTCACGTATACTTTTTCAACTGGAAGTCAATTTCAAACGACTCTACGCGGCCGCCTCATAAATCTGGAGCCCCAATCGCTTTTGCAGCGATTGGGTGGCTTAGGGATGAGTGCGATATGGCTATTTTCAGGGATAGTCATTTGGTTATGGAATGTGAACGCGCTGAAAAAAATCAGCCATCTTATCGAAAAAACACAGGTATTGCTCAATAAAGAGATTTTGCAGGGATCTGAAATCAAGCTTTCAGACTATCCCTATGAAGAGATGAATCGTTTCATGAAGAGTCTTCAAGAGATGCTGTTCACCTATGAAAATTTAGTGATCGAACAGCAAACACAAAACAATCAATTGGATTTTGATATTCAACAGGCAAGTGAAAAGCGCTTGTCTATTGAACAATTAATCCAAAAATCGCGCAATCAAATCGAAAAGCAGAGCGTCGCGTTAGGATTTCAAAGAGAGAAAATATACATCAGCGTAAAATCCCTGATGTATGCCATTGAAATCAGAGATAGTTTCACCCGCGGACATAGTGACAGAGTTGAGTTTTATTCAGAAAAGATCGCACTGCGTATGAATATTTCAAAGGTGCAAGTGGAAAATGTGAAGTTTGGTGCACTTCTTCATGACGTGGGCAAAATAGGCATTCGAGGAACCTTATTAAACAAAAGCCTCAATGTCACCCCTGAAGATACGGAAGCATATCAGATGCACCCATGCACTGGCGCGGATTTGTTTGAGGGCATTGCAGGCATGGATGAGGTCAAGGCAATTATTCTTCAACATCATGAGCGTATGGATGGGATGGGTTATCCTTATGGGCTGTCAGGTGAGACCATTCATCCCTTGGCACGCATTGTAGCGGTGGCAGATGCCTATGATGCAATGACATCTAATCGACCATATCGCAGTAGTCCTATGTCTAAACAAGAGGCTATCAATGAGCTGCAGATTCATTCGGGGGCGCAGTTTGATAAAGAAGTCGTCAGGGTGCTGATTGATTACTTGATCAGTGAGGAGCAAAGAGGATGATTAAAGAATTCATACGTTCTCCAAAACAAGTGCACATAATAACGTTTATCAATCAGAAGATTATTTAGAAGCAAAGCAAGCTTTTTATCTTTATGTCACAAGTTTCGTCGTGAGTATAGACTGGTTAGGAGGCAACATGATCGATCAAGTAAAATCAACAGCCGACGTCCAAAAAATTCTCAATCAAACGATAGATATGATTGTTTCCAGTAAGGATCAAGTCCTTTCAATAGTCGAAAATGCGCGCAAAACTTATGAAACCCAAAAACTTGAGTACAATGATATCAAAGAAAAGATTGACAGAATTATTTTAGAGGTCGATGTACTTGAAATTCAAGACAAACTCATGCGGCAAAAGCTTGTCCAAGTCTCAAAAGACTTTAAAAATTACAATGAAAATGATATCCGAATGGTTTACGAAAAAGCATCTGAAATTCGCGTCTCACATTTTTCGAAAATTTCGGAAGAGAAGCTGCTCAGGGATAGGCGTTCCACTTTAGAACTTGCATTGAAGTCAGCGCTTGAGAACATTCATTTAGCTGAAAAAGTGGTCAATCAAGTGACCATCGCCATGAACTTTTTGAAAGGTGAGATTCTAAATGTTCTTGATGGACTAGACCCTAGTTCTCATTTGGTTTTGGGAATTAAGGTTTTAGAGGCGCAGGAGAATGAAAGAAAGCGTATTGCACGGGATATTCACGACGGGCCAGCGCAACTCATGGCAAACTCTGTCATGAAAGCGGACATCGTCGACAAAATTATTCGGAAGGATTTCGAACGGGGCCTTCTTGAATTGGAAGAACTCAAAGGCCATGTCAGGCGTGCCCTTAAGGAAGTCAGGGACATTATTTTTGATCTACGCCCTATGACCCTTGATGATTTAGGACTAAATCCGACCATTGAGAGACTTGCAGACAGCTTGAAAGAGGAAAAGTTCAAAATTGAACTACAGCTTAAACCCATGCCGAAAACCATTGATTCCCTTATGAGTGTGGCTGCTTACCGGGTCATACAAGAATCTCTCAACAATATCAAAAAACATGCAAAAGCCATGAACGTCAAAATTTCCGTTGAATATGGGACAAAATTTATGCGCCTTATTATTGCAGATGATGGACAAGGGTTTAACGTGGAAGAAACCCTTGAAAGAATTAAGAGTTCGGGCACATCTTATGGACTATTTGGCATGAAAGAACGCGTAAAGCAGCTGCAAGGTGAGTTTAATATCACTTCTGAAAAAGGCATGGGCACCGTTTTCACCGTTAAACTGCCTTTGAATAAAGATGCCTTGAAAGACTAAACTTTTCACACAAACGAGGTGACCTATGGTGTATCAAATGTGCCGTATCATTGTAGCAGATGATCATGAATTGATTCGAAAAGGACTCAAACAATTGATATTGCTTGAGGATTCATTCGAAATTGTGGCTGAGGCAAACAATGGCGAAGATGCTGTCGCCTATACTTTGGCCCTCAAACCAGACGTCCTCATACTGGATTACTTCATGCCGCATTTTAGCGGGATTGATGTCCTTAAACGGATCAAAAAAGAGATGCCTGAGGTGAAGGTCATGCTTCTCACTGTGGAACATTCCATGGATCTTATCAAAGAGGCTATAAACTATGGTGTTGACGCCTTTTTGCTCAAAGAATCTGCTGGCAATGAAATCATCGATGCCATAAAACAAATTCAAAAGGGCGAAAAATATATTGATCAGTCCCTTGTGGGTCAACTTTTTAACGGCCTAAAGGTCTATTCTGAAGATGAAACCCTCAAAAAACCCCTACTCGATTTAAGTCAAAGAGAATTTGATGTCCTAAAATGCGTCGCCGAGGGACTGAGCAACAAAGAAATCGGCGAAGCCCTTTATTTATCAGAGAAGACCATTAAAAACTATTTGACTAGCGTTTTTAGAAAATTAGATTTGACGGACAGACTACATGCTGCATTATATGCGAGAGAACATCGGATTCATGAGATTACACGGTAATGGCGTTGTCACACAAGGTCAAGTACATGACAAAAGTCCTGAAAATACAGGACCTTTGTCATGCAAAGTAAGGACTTGTGCAGGTATTTGAAACCTTATAATTGGGGTATATTTGATACATGGAAGCGAACACGTATCCCAATAAAAAAAGGAGGAACACATATGAACTTAATGATGTTTAAACCCTATCTCTGGTTGGCACTAAACAAAAAAGGACAAGGAATGGTCGAGTATGCCCTTATTATCGCACTCATCGCAGTTGTCGTAGCAGCAGTTCTTGTCGTGTTTGGAGGTCAGATCGCTACATTGTTTACCACTACTGGTGAGAAATTAGTTATAACTGAAGCACCTTAATCAAAAGACAAAACAAAGCACCTTAACGGTGAAAAGCTCCGCCCTAAAGGTGGAGCTTAATTTTTTTTAGGGGGGATAAGAGCATGAGGCGACTTTTGAATAAAAAAGGTCAAGCGCTGGTAGAGTTTGCGCTGATGATTCCTGTGCTGCTCCTGATTGTGGTGGGCATTATGGAATTCGCCCTCATACTCAGCAACCAGATGATCCTTGAAAATGCCTCAAGAGAATGCGCCCGTTATGCCGTACTTGGTGCAAGTGACTCTCAAATTCAGGACTATCTGGGACAATTGACGTCGAGCCTCAATGGACCTGACGCGGTTGGGACCATTACGCCAAAATTATCCTCTCGCATTAAAGGCATTGCAGTAACGATCAAGGTCACCTATGATTACCCAATGATGACGCCCATCATCGGCAATCTTTTGGGGAATGATATTAAACTAACATCTGTGACGACTATGCGCATGGAATGATTCTAAAGGAGGAGATAACATGTTTTCCAGATATCTTAAAAACGAAAAAGGGGTAGCGATTGTACTCTTTGCAATGCTCATCACACTCCTTATGGGATTTGGAGCTATCGCAGTTGACGTGGGACGTGTTATTCTGGAGCAAACCTCTTTGCAAAACGCCGTTGACGCCACCACCCTTGCGGCGGCACAGGAACTGCCGGATACTGTTAAAGCCACTGCTAAGGCCAATGAATATATTGCCGCCAATGGATATGCACCTGCAGACATCACCATCATGTTTTCAAATAGCAATAAAACCATGACCATTGAAGCAAAAAAAATACTGAATTATACTTTTGCACGGGTTATTGGCTTTGACAATAAAATGGTGAGGACAAGTGCTGCAGCACAGACCGATGGCATAGGTGACTCTTTCAATTATGCACTTTTTTCAGGCGGTCTTACAAATACCCTGAGCTTAAATGGGAGCAATATGTACATCGGTGGCAGTTCTCATAGCAATAAGAACTTCAGTGCCAATGGCTCACAGCTGACCATTACAGGTGCCTGTGAAGCCAAGACGACCATCTCCATTAACGGCAGTTCCATAAACATCCCGACCCGTGTTCCAAATGCACCCTTTGTGCCTATGCCCGATTTTTCTGAAATCATCAAGCAGCAGGCTGAAAAAGCAGGAACACTCTATACTGGCAACAAAACCTTTAATGGCAGTAACATGAATGTGGAAGAATCCATTTATGTCAATGGCAACGTCACCATCAACGGCAGTCGTTTTACGGGAAAAGGGTGTGTCCTTGCAACGGGGAGCATCACTTTCAACGGCAGCAATCTGAACGCGACCTCCAATGATGCTGTTTGTTTCTATACTAAAACGGGTAACATTACGATAAATGGATCGAGTCAAACCTTTGAAGGTATTTTATATGCACCAAACGGCAATATTAACATGAACGGTTCAAGTCAGACGGTTCGTGGTCGCGTTATTGGAAAGTCAGTCACCATCAATGGCAGTAGCTTATTGATTCAGAGCGGAACAAATGAAATGTCCAGCTTGCCATCAAAAGGTGTCAAATTGATTCGTTGATTCACACTATTCTCTTGAACTGAGGTGTCGTATGAAACTATTTGGTAAAGTACTCATGGTATTGGCATTTGTATTATCGATTGCTTTAGCGGGGCTGATTTATGTCTATCTAAAAGACCAACAAAAGCCAGTGGCAGAAATACCAAGGGTTCAAGTGTTGGTTTCTAAAGCGATGATCCCCGCTCGGACTAAAATTGACGAAAGTCAGCTGACATGGGTAGCTGTGGAAAAAGCCAGCGTGCCAGATGGTGTAGCCCTAAAATTAGACGAAGTTGTGGGTCTCTACTCGAAGGATGCCCTATACCCAAATGAGCCTATTCGCTTGGAGCGTTTGGTCAAAAACCCTGATGAAGAGCTGAGCATGCGTCTATTGCCTGGGTTTAGAGCCATTTCCATCGAGCTGACTCAAGCTGCAGGCGTTTCGAATCTCGTAAAAGTTGGCGATTTTGTTGATTTCTTGCTTTTTCTTCCAGAGCTTAAAGACGGCGATCGTGTTCTGCGTCCAAATATCGAAAAACTTGTGTTTCAGAATTTTGAGGTTTTGGCCATAGAACAAAATCTATTTCGAAAAGACAGTGTAGAGGACAAGGCGGCACCTCAACCTTCAATGTTTACTGTCACCCTTGCTGTACCCGTCAATCAATTAGAGAAACTTGCCTTGGCTGAAGATGTAGGGGAGTTTAAAATGGTCCTTCGCCCTCTTGAACAAGACTTTATCTATCCAACAAAAGGCGCCATTTGGGAAGAACTGTTGCTCAATGATTCCGCTCAAATGAAAGATCTTTTCCCAGCCTACGATGTTGAAACCACTAAAAACACTCCTCTCGTTCTCGCTGGAAATGAGCAGATTGAGAAGTACATTTATTACACAGTTAAGCCTGGAGATACACTCCGAAGCATCAGTGCACAGTTCTTTGGGTCGGAAGCGAGGTACCTGCTCCTCAAACAAATCAACGCCATTGAGGATGAGAATATGATTCTGACAGGAACGGGTATTCGGGTTCCCGTTTTTAAGAAATAGGAGACTGTTATGGAAAAAAAAATTAAACTGATGATTGCGGATGACATTCAAGAGACGCGGGATGTCATAAGACAACTGATAGACCTGAATTCTGAAAATATTGAAATCATTGCGGAAGCCCAAAATGGTGCTGAAGCAGTATTGTTGGCGCGGCAGTATAAACCCGACCTGATCCTGATGGACATCAACATGCCAGAGCTTAACGGTCTAGAGGCTACGGCACGGATTGTTTCCGATAATCCTGGAAGTGTTGTTATTATTATGTCTGTACAAAGTGAAACGGAGTATTTGAAGCAGGCTATGTTTTCGGGAGCGAAAGAATATATCATCAAACCTTTTGATTACGATACGCTTATGGGCACCCTTTTAAAGACCTATGAAAGACATCATTCGACAACCGTAGAAAATGTGCCCACTGAACCTACGGGCCAAGTGGCGAAAGTGTTTTCCTTCTTTAGCACGAAAGGTGGCGTCGGCAAAAGCTTTTTAGCCCTCAGTACCGCTTTGGTGCATTCGATGATCTACAAAAAAAAGACACTCCTCATTGATTTTGATCTGCAGTTTGGCGATATTTCCCTGATGATTGACCGCGTCAGTGCCAAGTCCCTGGCGGACTGTGTGAGTGATGGAGAGTATAAAGACTACGATGCGATTGCTTCCTACCTGATTCATTACAATGAATACTTGGATATTTTGATTGCACCCAAATCTCCGGAAGAGGCGGAGTCCATACAAAGCGATGTGCCGGAGATTATTTTACAAGTTCTTCAGCACCACTATGACACAATTCTGATGGATTTACCAATTTCTTTCAGCGATTTGACGCTTTCGGTTTTGGACCGCTCGGATTGTATTTTGTATGTTTCGACAATGGATATACTCTCTTTGAAAAACACAAAGACGGGCCTTAGTGTCATGAAGTCTCTCAACTATCCGGAGGATAAAATAAAAATCATCATCAACAGCCGCAATGAATCTTATGGTATAAAAATGGTAGATGTGGAAAAACTCTTTACGCGAAAACCTTTTACGAGTATAGTCGAGGATCAAAAAGGTGCCAGGCTTTCGATCAATATGGGTACGCCCTATTTGATGAATCCTAAGAACAAAGGCTCAAAACTCTACAAAGAAATCGTAGAGCTCAGCAACAAAATGATAAAGGGGTGATGAGGTGTCTTTGACAAAACGATTAGAAGGGATGAAAGTCGAGAATAAAACCACCGTAAAAGCGTCAACAGACAATCCCTTTGACAGTGTAAAAAGCAAAATCCAAAATAAAGTCATTGAGGAACTTGACATTGATTTCAGAGAAATTTCGGACACCAATAAAGACCTGATTGACAAGATCAAACGCATCATCAACCAATCTGTAGAAGAGGAAAGCTTAAGCCTCAACACCAGCCAGAAAAGGCGTATAGAGAGTGAACTTTTAGATGAAATCATTGGCTTTGGACCCATTACCAGCCTTCTCAAAGATTCAGAAATATCGGAGATTATGGTCAATGGCCCTCATCAGATTTTTGTTGAAAAGTCAGGAAAATTGGTTTTGTCCGATGCCAAGTTTAAAGACAATAACCACGTCCTTCACGTCATCAAAAAAATAGTATCGCCCATCGGCAGACGCATCGATGAAAGTTCGCCAATGGTAGATGCAAGGCTTCCCAATGGTTCACGGGTCAATGCTATCATTCCACCACTGGCCATAGATGGCCCTTCCATCACCATTCGGAAATTTGCGGAGGATCCCTTTTCAGTAGATGATTTGGTTTCATTTGGTACATTAACGCTTAGAATGGCGGAACTTCTTAGATACTGTATCGAAGGAAGGCTCAATGTTATTGTCAGCGGCGGAACAGGGAGCGGCAAAACGACGACCCTCAATGTACTGTCCTCTTTTATTCCAGAAACAGAGCGTATCGTCACTATTGAAGACGCTGCAGAACTCCAACTGAGGCAAATGCACGTGGTGCGTCTTGAAACTCGGCCCATCAACATAGAAGGAAAAGGGGAAGTGTCCATTAG
>JBBRGL010000099.1:0-8761 GCA_038240675.1 Peptostreptococcales bacterium | reverse complement strand
GGGGCTTAAATCCCCTGCGCTTGGGTAACAAAGACCTGTGGGGAAAATAACAACAGGTGTGCCGCAAGTGCAGCATCTTATCCATAATCAATCGTTAATTAGCTAAAAATCATGGCGCTCTGCGATGGCATAACAATACTCTTTACTCCCATTTCGACTATCGCTGACAAAGGAGCTATTGTTGATTTCGATGACTTTGTTATGTTCTAGGCATGCCGTCACAAAAGCATCTATGTGAATTGGAAAACGTGGATTGCCAGAATGTCCTATAATGTCCACATCAGGATTTTTGACAGCATGAATGAGCGCTTGGGTATTCAAATCCACTGTTGAAGGTCGAATAACCACATCATGGAGGCTTGCAATACAATAATCAAGTCTTTTAATATACTTTTCTGTAATATCAATATCGCCATTGACGCTGAGTATGTTGGCCTCAACACCTCTCAATATGCGAATGCCCTCAATGACACGAGGGATAATAGTCTGATTGCCGATATGAAAAATATTGGGTCCTCCTGGCATTGCGGGTCCATGGTCCGAAAAACCTATGGTTTTCATGCCTATTGTCTTTGCCCAATCCACATATTCCTTTAAGGTGCTATATGCATGACCCGATGCTGTTGTATGAACATGTAAATCTATTGTGTACATGGTAGTCTCCTTTGTCTCAAATGAAAAACCTCCGAAAACAGAAATGCAAGTCGGAGGTGTTCATTTTATTTCACATCTTGATGTACTTCTTCCGCGTACTCATCGACTGTATTTGCCAAGATATCTGCAAGGCCTACAAATTCACAACCATAATGAAAAATGTCCCCTTCATCGCGGACTCTGAGAATTTTCAAAACGGAGTAAAAAAATTTTTCTTCATTGAAACTTATTTTAGCATTGAAGTAGTAGCCGATGGGGAGTTGATGAGAGGAAGTAAAACCAATACCTGTCTTCGAAACATCGACCACTTGAATATCTTCATTGATGTTTCCAAGAATCACATGATCTTGTTTATAAAGTGACTCTATATGCAGTTTAATATCCGTTGGGATACGCTCACATCTTCTTCTATTATCCATAAGAAATCCTCCTTATCTTCTAACATCCTCATTATAGCATAAGATTATAAATCCGGATATTGTTCTTTAATTTTTAAAATTTGATCCCAATTGTTGATAAATAGCTCTACAAGTACTGGATCAAACATTTTTGCACTCTCGTCAATCAGATAAGCTTTCACATCATCCAAAGGCCAAGCCTCTTTGTAACAGCGCCTATGAGAAAGAGCATCGAAAACATCGGCAAGAGATGTAATCCGGCTATAAATATCAATGTGCTTTTCACTGGTGCCATTTGGATAACCTCTTCCATCCCAGCGTTCATGATGTCCAAGGGCAATAATTGCAGCAGTTCTCATGATTTTCCGTTTGGATTGCTTGAGTATGTCGTGTCCAATGGTGGTATGGCTCTTGATAACTTCGAATTCATCGACTGTTAATTTGCCAGGCTTATTTAAGATGACGTCCGGTATGCCAATTTTGCCGATATCGTGCATAGGTGAAGCCATTTTAAGAAGTTCTGCTTCTTCAAGCTCCATTCCATAATTAAGGGCGATCAAATAGGAATATTCTGCGACACGAATAACGTGGTTAGCAGTTTCCTTAGACCTCGATTCGACTATTTCTCCCAGTGTATAGATAATTTCCTTTTGGGTATCAATAATTTCCTTGTTTAAGTTCAAGTTTTCTATAGCGACTTTAACGTTTGCAGAAAACAACCTAAATAAGTTGATTTCAACTTCGGTAATCCTTTTTGTGCTTTTGATGAGGATAACCCGCTCGCTGTCGTCATCGATGGTGAATTTTGTGACGTACAAATCATCCTTAGTATAATACTCTTGATAAATTGTGGTGTCGAAAACAGCATCTCGTATGATTTGGGGCAGTTCTTCAAACTGGGGCGTTTCTTTTGTGAGAACCCCATTTTGGACCATCTTGAGGATGATATATCCGCCTTTTGATTTGGCCAAAACAAGCCCACAGCCTTCGGCCGACAGAGAAGAAAACCCTAAAATTTGCATATATTTCATGAGCACAAGCTTATAAAACGTCTCAAAATCCGTCACTGTGAACAGGTCTTTGGTGCTATTGAGCAAAAATTCTAGACCTCTTCTGTTGGTATCGATCAACTTCATATCCGTATAGGATCTTAGCGAAGCAATAATCGATGTATAAAGCTTCTGAACAGTGAGTTCGGTCTTTGATTTGTAGTCGTTGATGTCATACGTTCTAATGACTTCATCTTGTGGGGCTTGACCGGGTTGTCCGGTTCTCAGTATAATCCGAACAAAAGGATTTTGGAGTTCATTCCGTATGAATTTGACGACTTCAAGGCCGGCATCTTCTGTTTCCATCACAACATCTACTAACACAACCGCCACATCGTCGTGCTCTCTCATGAGGGCTTTGACCTCTTCACCCGAATAGGCACACAAAAGCTTCACCCCACGATTTTGAAAGGTGAATTTCTTAAGCACCATCCTCGTCATAATATGCACTTCTTCTTCGTCATCAGCAATGATGATTTTCCAGGGATTTTCTGTATTTTGTTGAACCTCTAAAGGTTTATCCTGAAAAACCAAATTTGATTGGCCGTTAAGCATCATAGTTTACCTCATGTTTTTGACTATAGTTACACCATATATATATCCACATTTGAAAAGGTTATTCATGATTTTTTAAATAAGTTAGCGCTAAAATATAGCTGTCGAATCCGAAACCTGCTATGACGCCTAAGACACCTTTTGCAGTCATACAGGTCTGCCTAAAAAGCTCCCTTGTATGAATGTTGGTCAAATGTACTTCGACCACTGGCTTTGAGATCATTTTTAAAGCATCCAGTAGTGCGATGCTGTAATGAGAGTAGGCTGCAGGGTTAATAATGAGTCCGTCATAAGTGTCTTTTTCATGGATCCATTCTATAAGTTTGCCTTCATACGGACTCTGTAGAATTTCAATGTCTAAATCAAGTGTATTTGCTGCTTTTTTGAGTGCATTGTTCAAATCCGTATAGGTATTTGTGCCATAGATCTCGGGTTCTCGACTTCCCAATTGATCGAGATTCGGCCCATTGATGACTCTGATCTTCATGAGAGCACCCCTTCTTCTTTTAAGAAAGCAATCACAGCTCTGAGCCCTTCTGTCACAGACCCATTGTCCACACTAAACTTTGAAACCAATCTATATAAAGGGTCACGTCTTGCATTCAGCGTATAGAGCATTTCAGGATGCCCTTTAATCAAAGGCCGATGTCTCGCGTCAAGATCGGCAACAATGCCCTCCAAGCCTCTGTGCAGATATATCACCACATCCTGTTTTTTGAGCCATTCTTGATTGTCTTCCCTCTCCACAATTCCTCCACCGCAGGCGATAACTGTGTGTGTCAGCTTTTCTGTCATCATGAGGCATTCATGCTCTAGCGCTCTAAATTCGGCTTCCCCATGGATTTCAAAATAATCTGAAATCGACATTTGAGAACGATTTGCAGCGCATTCATCCAAATCATGAAAGCCAAAATTGATGACGTTTGCAAGTGTTTGTCCAAAGGTGGATTTGCCCACACCCGTTATGCCTATCAGATAGATTCTCTTCATCGGTTCATCCTCATTTCTAAAAGTACCAAATGGGTCATGGCTTTGACGACGACGGGTGCCCTGAGTACAAAAGCAGGATCATGTCTTCCTTCAATGACAAAGGTTTCATTCTTCATTTCCAGCAGGTCCACAGTCTCTTGCACCTGTGCAATAGACGCTGTAGGCCTAAATGCCACATTAAAAACAAGTGGCGCGCCATTTGAAATTCCGCCGTTTATTCCCCCACTATCGTTTTTCTTGAAACTTATTTTTTGGTCTTTAAGGACGAGAGGGTCATTGGCAGCACTGCCCATAGCCGTTGACATTTCAAACCCACGTCCAAACTCAAGGCCTTTTACACCTGGGATTGAATAAAGTGCCGTTGCCAGTTGACTTTCTACCGAGCCAAAGAACGGATCACCTATACCTGCTGGGAAGCCAAACACAACGGTTTCGACCTGACCTCCCGCCGAGTCTTTCTGGGATTTCAAGATGTTGATAAATTTCTCAATTTCAGGCTCAAGGGTCTCATTCAGGGTTTGAAACCGACGATTTGACGCCGCTTTATAAACCGATTCATCAAGGTCGTCATAGTAGGACCAATCTTTGATTGGTCCAAGGCTCTTCAAATGGCTATAGACTTTTATGCCGTCTGAAAGGTTGATTTGTTCTGCGATTGAACCCGCTACAACTACTGCAGCTGTCAATCGACCCGAAAAATGACCGCCTCCCCTGACGTCATTATTGCCTTCATACCTTACAAAAGCAGCATAGTCCGCATGCGAAGGTCTTGGATAGCGTTTAATGGATTCATAATCAGAGGAATGCTGATTGGTGTTCCTGATGATAAAAGCCACTGGTGCGCCTGTGGTCACATCTTTTAGGAGTCCACTTAAGAACTCCACTTGATCAAGCTCGACTCGGCTAGTGACAAATTCAGAACTTCCTGGCCTTCTTTTCTCTAGATTGTTTTGTAGAAGCGCTCTGTCAAGAGTGATTCCGGGTTTAAGCCCAGACAAAACGCCACCGATGCAAGGACCATGAGACTCCCCAAAAATTTCAAATTGAATTTTTTTGCCGAAAACATTACTCATATACGCTTCCTCCCAAGGCCTTGAAATCCTCAAAAAAGTGCGGATAGGATTTTTCGATAGATTCGGCTCCCCTTAAAACGATGGAGCCTTTTGTTTTGAGGGATGCGATTGTCAGAGCCATGGCGATTCTATGGTCATTCCACGCGTCAACTTCAGCGCCGACAAGGAAGTCGACACCTTGAATAACAAGGCCATCAGGTCTTTCTTCAATTTTGGCACCCATTTTTTTAAGTTCTGTCGCAATGGCCAAAAGACGGTCTGATTCCTTAATACGCACCCTTTCTGCGTTGTAAATCCGCGTTTCACCCCTGCTGACTGATGCCAAAACAGCCAAAATAGGGACCAAATCAGGAATTTGAGAAGCGTCTATAAGGGCCCCATGGGTACTAGATGCAGATACTAATAGTCCAGTATCGGTTTCTACCACATTACCCCCCATTTCCTGCGCTATGGCCACAATGGCTTTGTCACCTTGTTTCGTGTTTTTTTTCAAGTTAGAGAGCTGAAGATCCCCTTTGAGCAGTCCTGCAACGATCCAAAAGGCTGCCTGAGAATAATCCCCTTCGACTGTCAACTGACAGGGGGTATACGTTTGATTTCCCGGGATCCTAAAGCCGTTTTCAGTCTCAATAATGGTGATTCCAAAGGCACTCAGCATTTCGAGGGTTAAATCTACATAGGGCTTTGACTCAAAGGTATGGGTAATTTCAATGGTTGAATCCCCTTGAATGAGCGGCAGAGCATACAGTAATCCTGTGATAAACTGGGAGCTCACATCTCCTCTGATTTTAAAATGCCCACTTTCAAGCGGTCCTTGACATGAAAAAGGCAACCGGCCATCGTAGGTATATTCAACCTGCTTTTCTTCAAATAATTCTGAAAATAGACTCAAAGGTCTTTCGACCAACTTGCCCTTGCCTATAAATGTATATGGTTTTTCCGTCAACAAACTGATGGGTATTAAAAACCGGATGGTAGATCCGGATTCGTGACAATCAATGGTTCCGCCTTGTCCACTGAGTCCACCGTACACACCGAGAGCATTGATATCTGCGTCCTGATGAAGGATAGTCACCCCTAAAGCTCTTAAACCTTCTATTGTTGCTTGCAAATCCACAGAGTCAAGGATTCCCGTCAGTTCACTAGGACCATCCGCTAGGCCTGCGGCGATAACAGCTCTATGAGAAATGCTCTTCGAAGAAGGAATTCGAATTTCACCGCTTAGGGCATTGCCCGTTATATTAAAAATCATATTCATCCTCCAAATATGTTTTGAGTTCGCTGAGCCGCGCCATAGGAAAAGGCTCTAAAAAAGGTTGTCCAAATGTTTTGATACCCACAAAAGTCAAAGTGTCGCCCGCTCTTTTTTTATCGTGGCCCATGCGCTCAACCAGTGCCCCCCGTGTTTCTTTGGCAATCTTCGGAAGCACAACCCCCAGTTGCTTATAGAACTGTGCCATTTTAAGCGCTGTCCCCTCGGTTGTTTTGCCTATTTTTTCCAAAAAGCCTGTGATCATCAGCATCCCGAGAGCTACTGCTATGCCATGTGAAATAGTGCCGTATCCAAGCTCAGCTTCAATAGCGTGGCCAATTGTATGCCCAAAATTTAAGAACAATCGGTCTCCCTCATCTAAAAAATCTTGCTCACACACTGCAATTTTATAGTTCAAAGCCCTATGAACCCACTGCTGTATTTCAGCTTCTAATTCTTGCCGTGTCGCTTCAAAAATAAGTTTATCAAACTGACCTTCAAATAAAAACATCATTTTTAAAAGCTCACCTAAACCACTGTTGAAGTCATCCACTGGAAGCGTCTCTAAATACCCCGCAGCGATATGCACCCGTTTTGCAGGGTAATAAAGTCCGACCTGGTTTTTAGCCAAAGGGGTATTCACGGCGACTTTGCCACCCACACTGCTGTCCAGTTGGCTCAGTAAGGTTGTGGGAATAAACTCGAGAGGCAACCCTCTCAAATAAGTCCCTGCCACATAGCCCGTCAAATCCCCTACCATACCACCGCCAAGGGCGACTAATGCGTCTGCTTTTGTCCACTGGAGCTCGGCCAAAATTTCATAGAGGACCATGGCCTGCTGAAGGGATTTACTGGCTTCCCCTGATTGAACAACAATAAAAAGATTGCTTTCGTCCTGATTGAAAATTCGCTCATGAAGACACTTAGAGTATAAGCTATAAACCTTAGAGTCAACAATCCACATTTTGCGGCTATAGGGAAGTTTGCTTACCCCTTCTAGGAGTGCATTCACAGACAAGTAGTTCACGATGGACGTTTCATACGTCATATGTGCTTTGAATATCATTTCATCACCTCTATGAGAACTTCTTTCAACACATGATCCCAACGGTCATTTTCTATGAAATGTCCTTGCCATATTTGTTCGGATGCCAAGGCCTGAGCACACAGCATAGGATGTCCTCCGACAGTAACAGCGCCGAGCAATCTCGCAGCCCCTATAAGGGGTGTCACTTCTGGTTTATAGACGATATCTACGACCACATGGGACGCCTTGATCTGTGTATAATCAAATAAATGCTCTTGGTCTGCACCTTCCATTCCCACTGAAGTGGCATTGATAATCACGTCATAGAAGCCAGGATTTATATCGCTGTAGGGTATCTGTTTAGGTGTCACTTGAAAATACGTCTCCAAATGAGCCTTGAGTGCATCGTGCCCCACTTTGGACCTTCCAGCGCAAGTCAAATCTACAAAACCATTTTGAACTAATGCACTGGCGATTCCAAATGCTGCTCCACCTGTCCCCATGAGAAGTACCGCATTCCCAGGGGTCATATAATGTCTAACCGACGTTATAAATCCTTCACCATCTGTATTGTAGCCTACCCACCCCTCAGCTTCTCGCTTGATTGTATTGACAGCCCCTGCATATATGGCACTACTGTCTAATCGAGCAAGGTAGGGAATTATTTTTTGCTTGAAAGGTATGGTAATATTATATCCCTTTTCTTGTCCGCTTAGCAAAAGGGATATCTCTGATTCAAAATCCTCAATGGAATGCAGCGTATAACAAGCATCCAGAGAATAAAGTTCAAAG
The DNA here is from genome assembly GCA_038240675.1 of Peptostreptococcales bacterium. GTDB lineage: Bacteria > Bacillota > Clostridia > Peptostreptococcales > Acidaminobacteraceae > JBBRGL01. Next base: position 971 of record JBBRGL010000099.1, on the reverse strand, counting down.
ATTTTGCTGTGAATTTTTGGAGATAGAGAATTGTAAATTGATTGGCCAATTAATCCATATGCATTCATGTTAAAGCCTTCTCTTTCTTGATTTGTGCCTCTAAATTGGAAACATCATACCACAAAAAAGGATCAGTGACCACAGGACTAGCTCGGTTACTCAAAAAAATCCACTTAAAGAACGCAAAATCACGTATGCTTTCAAAAACACTTGACAAACTTTCCTGTTCAATCAAGCTTAAAACCCACTAGACTTCATACATATCAGGGTATCAAAGGTAAGTTTCTTGAATATACATACTGCATATAGTTCGAATTGAACAATTCGGAACTATATGCAGTATGTATAGGATCAACTAAGGTCTTTTGACACCCTAATCATACATGCAATTCACCTGATAAAACAATGAGCTCTTTCCTTTCGTCCGAAAGAGAAAAACCCATTTTAAATATTCAATGTATTCGGGTTCCTATCCTCAATGTATTCCCTTTGATCAATATTGCTTCCCCACGTCAGCACCCGTCCATCTTCCGTCAAAGCGTATGCCCTAGAGTTTTGCGCATCGATGTCCTTGATAAATTTGAGCCCTTCAATTTTAGTCGGCGTTGAAATACTGTCAGCATCGTTTGAACTATATTTTCCCCAGGTATACACCTCACCAATATCTGTCAGGGCGAGGACAAAAGAATCCCTTGCAACGACCTTAACGACACTTTTTATTTTAGGGATCTCTCTTGGGAAGACTACATCTGTTTCTGAAATAATCCCGAGTTGACCTACATGATTGTGACCCCATCCCATGACCTTACCATTTTCAAGAGCGGCTATTGTAAAATTCCTGCCCGCAGCGACATAAAATGCACCGGCCAAGTTTGACAGTGTAGGCTCAATCATTTTGCCTTTAAAGCCCATGCCGATTTGCCCATGAGAATTGTCGCCCCAACACATGACTGTTCCATCATATAGTACAG
>JBBRGL010000098.1:0-8779 GCA_038240675.1 Peptostreptococcales bacterium | reverse complement strand
AGGCCTTTTGAATCAACAAAGCGTTGATGTCACTTTGATCTAGTGTATGTTCGGCAGCTTTTTTGCCCACATAGATCATTTCGCAGGACTTTGTCACTTTTTTCAAAAAACGCGGTGATACTAACCGGTCATAAATGAGTACTTCTGCTTTTTCGAGGGCATTTAAACCTTTGACTGTAATGAGCTCCCAGTCCCCTGGACCAGCGCCGACCAAATAGACTTTACCTTTTGCCATAAATAGCCTCCACCGCTTTTTTTCCAAGGCTTTCGCCTATGCTTTCCGCATCAAATAGAGAACCCGTCTCTTCGAGAATAATGAGTTTAGTCCCTTCTTCATCTCCTAAAAGTCCTTTAAGTACAAGTTGATCACCCTCTATAGTGGCTTTGGCACCAATGGGAATATGACAACTTCCTTGGATGCCTTTCAAAAAACCACGCTCAGCCAAAGCCTCTATGCAGGTATTTTCGCAGCGCAGAAGATGAAGTTTTGAAAGCAATTCACTGTCTTCTATTCTAATCTGAATCGCTAAAATCCCCTGAGCCGGTGCCGGAAGCATCTCTGCCTCACTGAAGATGTACCCAAATTCAGGCGTAATACCCAGTCGGTTGAGACCCGCTTTTGCCAAAATTATGCCGTCATAAGCGCCACTTTTCATTTTTTCGATGCGAGTATCGACGTTTCCACGTATATCTTTGACACACAAATCAGGTCTTAGAGCTAAAATTTGATATTTTCTGCGCTTACTTCCTGTGCCGATTATGGCCCCTTTTGGAATGTCGTCGATTTTTGAAATGGGCGTATTCATCAGTAATATATCCCTAGGGTCTTCCCTTTTGATCTCTGGGACAAACCGGAGTCCCTCCGTCAAATCACCAGGCATGTCTTTGAGGGAATGGACTGCCATATCGATATGGCCTTCTAGGAGCGCTTTTTCAATTTCAGTGACAAACAACCCTTTATCGCCGATTTTTTCAAGGGCAACATCTTGAATCTGGTCGCCTTTTGTCTTGATGATGACCAACTCTATTTGGAGTTCGGGGTGGAGCTCTTTCATGGCATCGACGACGCCCTGAGTTTGGATGAGAGCTAACCTGCTCCCTCTGGTTCCGATTTTAACTTTCACTTTTTTCTCTCCCTTGCTTATAAAGGTCATAGCTTGTTTTCAAAAGCGTTTTGAGAGCCGCTTCTTTTTCTGCACTGCTGAGTGTCTTTATGACAGCTCTTTGCTGTGCCATATAGTCAATATAGTCACCATAATCTTCTGGAAAATAGTCTTCAAGGATTCCGCGTATTTTTTTCGCCAGCCCTGGAAATGTATGCTGTGTTGAAATACCAAGGGACATTTTGCCTCGCCTCACAACAGACATAAAGGTAAACGTCCCCGCGTCCCCATTGTCCGATACTGAGCACATAACATGTCTTGTTTTGGCGTCCAGTGCAATTTGAAGATTGAGCGCTCTATCTGAAGTAGAGGCGACTACACAGTCCATATGCTCTAAAACCGCTTCGGTATAGGCGCGCTGTATAAATCGACAGGACGGATAATCCTTCATACATTCCTCTAGAAGCACTGGATCGACGATGGTGACTACGGCCCCTTGTTCTAAAAGGACAGCTGCTTTGTGTCTCCCCACTGGCCCAAATCCGACAATGCACACGTTTAAGTCTTTAAAATCCATTAGAATGGGCTGCATTATTCCTCTCCTTCTGAATAAAGAAGTGATATTGCCTCTAAATATTGTAATTGAGAATTCGTCTCAGCTGCCATTTTGATATTGAGTAGCGGCTTTCGAATAGTGCGCTTGAGAGCGGACTGTAGTGCCTTTTCTACAAGAATACGTTCTTTGATGTTGAGACTCAGCTTGTGGTCAATATATTTCATGGTGTCTAGTTCAATGTCCTTGATCATGAGATTGAGATCTTTAATCGCTGTATCTAGCTTAACATTTTTGAGCCACAAGGTCATTTTATCCACATCTTCACTGAGTAAGAGATGCGCCTCTGATAGGAGGTTTTTCCTGCGCTCTGAGTTGTCTTCAGACAGCCTTTGTAAGTCATCCATGTTGAAAAGTTGCACATTGTCCTGCAGCCTCACATCCTCCTCTATGTCGCGGGGAAGGGAGAGATCCATAAGTACAATAGGCCGTAGAATACCTGTGAAATCAAGCCTGTGCAGTACCAAATGCGGTGCAGAAGTGGCTGAGATAATTATGTCGTGCTGGTCTAGTACACTTAGCCTATCCGCATAAGGCAATATTTCAATCACGGGATGCATGCTTTGAAACGCTTTGAGCTTTTCTAGATTGCGCGCACAGACAGTCAACTTGACCCCTTCTGAAAGCAGGTATTTGAAAGCCAACTCCCCCATTTTACCAAGGCCTATTATCATGACTGATTTGCCTTCTAAGTTTCCAAAATGTCTTTTGAGCACTGAAATGCCCAAATAACTAATGGAAAGTGGAATTTCTGAAATTTTGAGGGTTGTTTTGACTTTCTTGGCACCTGAAATAGCATCTCTAAAAAGGGTGTTGAGTACTTTCTTGGATGCACCCATCTCCATTGAAAGAACGTGGGCGGCTTTGACCTGGCCGAGTATTTGGTCCTCACCGAGGACGATTGAATTGAGACCCGTAGACACATGGATCAAATGCTCAATGGCACGTTCACCCCTTTTGATATAGAGGTGGTCTTTGACACCCTGTTGTTGACAATAGGATTCAAAAAAATCCACTAAAAGTGTCGTCGTCTCATGGTAATTTTCTATAGGAGTAGCACAGTATATTTCACTGCGCCCACAGGTTGACAGGATCACCACTTCAGGCAACCCTTGATCCATCAAAAGAGCGAGTGTCTCTATTTTTTGAGAATCCGTAAAAGTTGCACTTTCTCGGATGGACGTGGAAGCTGTTTGATGATTTAGACCCACTACGACAAATTCCATATCCCAACCTCCTTCAGGGTATTCGAACACCCTCTAATTTTATTTTTTTGCTTCATTGGCCCATTCCTTATGCCACTTTACAAAGACGCTTCTAGCCTCCGAAATTGTTGAGGCGATCTTTTCGAGTTTGAAATGTTCTTTTGTTTTTAAGATCTCCATCAAATGTGCTATACGGGGCAAACGCAAATGGACGCGCCTTAAAAGGTCAGGATTTTCAAATACTTCATTGGGTGTCCCCTGTGTTTCAACTTTGCCTTGATGCATCACAAAAACGTAGTCCGAGTAGAGTGGCACCATATCAATGTCGTGGGTGGCAATGATAATGGTGAGTCCTAGCTGTTTTTGAAATTCTTTGAGCAACTTCATGATTTCGCTAACACCATGTGGATCAAGCCCCGCAGTGGGTTCGTCGAGAATCAGAATATCGGGTTCCATAGCCAACACCCCAGCAATAGCAACGCGTTTTTTTTGTCCATAACTCAGTGCATGTGTGGGCTTGTCTCTTAGTAACTGTACCCCAGTTCTTATCATGGCACTCTCTGTGCGTTTAATTATTTCCGCTTCCGGTAATTTCAAATTCATTGGCCCAAAAGAAATATCTTGATAGACGTTGGCAGAAAAAAGTTGATTGTCCGGGTCTTGAAAGACAAGTCCGACTGAACGTCTTAATTGTTGAAGTCCTTTTTTTGAATGGTCTAAGGGTTGTCCCCTAAAAACAATTTCGCCACTAGAGGGTTTTAGGATGCCATTCATATTGAGAAACAGAGTGGATTTGCCCGCGCCATTGCCGCCGAGGATGGCTGTTGTTTTACCGCGTTCAAACGTCATCTGTATGTTGTTTAAGGCGTGGGTTCCATCTGCATAATGATAATTGAGATTTTTAATCTCCATTATAGGTGTTGACATTGAATTTCTCCTAACTTCTATAGGGGGGTTAGAGTATTTATAGACAATACATAGTCACAAACTCGATCAACCTTTGAAACAAAGGGAAATCAGCATCAAACTTAAACCCATCGCCATGGTCATAAGATAGCTATTGAGTGATTTGGGGAATTGTTCTTCTAGGACGTTTAGGGTACCGTCAGAACCCCGTGCTTCAAGGGCGGTATAGAGTGCATCAGCCCTTTTGAATGAGCGGACAAGCAGTGTGGATGCCAAGGCGCTAAAGGAACGGTAACTGCTTTTCAAACTGCTGTAGCCAAGTCTTGAATCCTGTGCGACAGCCATGGTGTTTGCCGTCTCAAGGAGTACAAAAATCATTTTATAGATGAGGTGCATCAGCTCCAATAGGAGTAGTGGGCAATGGATTTTTTTGAGTGCACTGATTAAGTCCATAAAGGGCGTTGAGAGGGATAAAAAATACAAACTGCTGATGCAGCTCAGAGACTTGAGTAAAAGACTGACCGCTTGTTGAATGCCTGTTTGTGAGGCACCGATATAATGGTCAAAAACAGGAATGGCCACGATTAGCCCAGTATTTGTTTGAGTGACACTGAATGCAATGGTCAAAACACCGATTATCAAAAATCCTAAGGGCACTGTCAGGAGTTTCATTAACACTTTGAAAGGGGTTTTATTGATGCCGACAATCATCACCGCCATAATCCCTAGTATCAGTATTGAAACAGGAACATAGTTTGCTAAAAGGCAAGTGGTGATCATGGTAAGCGCAAAAAAAAGTTTCTCCACTGGGTCTTTTGTTCGGAGCCGTGATGTATAGGCGTATTGGTCCATATCCATCATGGCTAAACTTCATCCTTTTTGCGTTTCCCGTAGAGATAGCCAAGTCCAAACCCAATGATCCCTGTGCCTATGCCCGCCTGAACTGCAAATAGAAGACTCTCAATCTCGCCGCTCGGTGGTCTGAATGGCGATGAAAACCACGGCACATAATCAGGGGCTATTTCTTGAATGTGGTCCGCTACCTGTCCATCAGCGCCACTAAATGGGGCATCCTTTAGCGTTATAAGCGGCAAAACAGCCAATAATATGACACAGAGTATGAGCCCTCCATTAAGTGCTATTTTTTTGTTTTTCTCTTTTTGGGTATCCATCAGTGTTTGCCTCCCGAAAGGGCTTCTAGTGAAAAATCCTTGTCTTTGACTATGGCTTGGAGGGCATTGAACATAAGCACTGTCAGTATGCCTTCGCTGATTGCCAGAGGGAGCTGAGTCCAGACAAAAACGCCCATGAATTTCATAAGTGAAACTGCAAATCCTCCTGTAGAGTCTGGAAACGCCCATGCCAATTGCATAGAGGTGGTCATATAGGTCGTAATGTCTCCTAGTGCAGCCGCTAAAAAAATTGCCAGTCCTTTAGGCGCCTTGAGTTTAAGAGCTCCCTTATAGGCTGCAAATGCTATAAATGGTCCGATTACAGCCATGGAAAAAACATTTGCACCTAGGGTTGTGAGCCCGCCGTGAGCAAGGAGTAAGGCTTGAAAGAGCAGGACGATGAGCCCAATGACACTCATGGCTAATGGGCCAAATAGAATGGTGCCAAAACCTACACCTGTGGGATGTGAACAGCTTCCTGTCACTGAAGGCAGTTTCAGTGCCGATAACACAAAGACAAAAGCGCCAGCCATAGCCAGCAGCAGCTTATAACGGGGATGTTCAGCCACAATTTTTTGAATGGACCGCATGCCAAAAAACAAAAATGGAAGGACTGCTATGCTCCAAAACAAGCTATGGGTCGCCGGTAAAAAGCCTTCCATTATATGCATGGCAAAGACAGATTCAGGAATGGCCGCCAACAGGACTATGGCTATAGCCGCCGTTAATTTTCGATTTCTCATGGGAATTCTCCTTTATAAAAGCCAAAACTGCAGACTCAACAGCCTCTAAATCCTGCAGACAATTTTCGTAGGTGATCTGTGGTCTTTGGATGACGACAGTATGAACGCCGCACGCTCTTGCAGCGTTTATTTTTTCTGAAAAACCGCCTGTATCGCCACTTTCTTTTGTTATAAGCACTTGAATTTTCAAGGCTTCATAAAGCGCACTATTGAGTTTCTCTGTGAACGGCCCCTTCATGGCGATAATGTGATCAGCAGCGATGCCACATTCAAGAGCGTCCTTGATAACCTCGGGTGATGGAATAATGCGGACAAAAACATCTGCATCTGCCAGGTGTGTCGTGTATTCTTTGAGATGCTTACTTCCTGTAATAAGAATACGTCGTCCCTTTTGGTTTGCAAGGGCTGACGCCTCTTCAACTGTTGTAGCCACTGTCATGTCTGCGTCGTTTTTTAAAAAGATACCTGGCCTTTCATAGCGGACATAAAAGCAATTCATCTGCTTTGACACCTGTTGTGCCATGGTAGAAATCTCTGCTGCATGGGGATGGGTCGCATCGATAATCACATCGATATGCGCCTGCGTTACGAACGCTGTCAATGTTTCTCGAGTCAATCGGCCCATCATTAAGGACTCGCTATGGCGTTTCGCCATTTCCACCCCATACTCAGAGGTGACAGAGAGTTTGAAGTCAAGTCCTCTCGACGCGAGTCTATCTGCAAGGGCATTTCCATCTGAGGTCCCGCCCAGTATCAATATCATAGGGCGTAGCCCCTCGGTGTCACCATACGGCCTGCAAGTCTTAAGGTGGTGCTATTGCCGATAATGACAAGGGATGTCATATCGACTACATCAAAGTCCATGTTTAAAAGGGTGTGATATGAAACAGCTTGATCCTCTCTGTAGGCATCCTTGACGACAGAAACTTGAAGGTCAACAGCTGTCTCCTCCTTGATCCATTCAAATGCCTTGGCCAAATGATCAGGGCGACCTTTTGAACGTGGATTATAAAAACAGATGACAAAATCTCCCTGTATGGCAGCACGCACACGTTTTTCGATTTTTTCCAAAGGCGTCATCAAATCGCTCAGTGAAATATGACAAAAATCGTGCATAAGAGGCGCTCCTGCAATTGAAGCTGCAGCCGAACTGGCAGTGACACCTGGTACTATTTCTACGGGAATATCCTGCTCCCCAATAAGCTCTAGTATGAGGCCAGCCATGCCATAGACTCCTGCATCCCCACTGCTGATGACGGCGACATCTTTGCCTGTCTTTGCAATTTCAATGGCTTTTGCACATCTTTCCACTTCGCGTTTCATGCCGTTCTCCACGATTTCCTTATGGTCAATCAAGTGTCGTATCAAGTCAATATAGGTTTTATAGCCGACGATGACTTGGCTTTCAGAAAGGGCTTCTGTGGCTCTATAGGTCATATGAGATGGATGTCCAGGTCCGATGCCGATAACATAAATCATTTATTTCCTCCCAAAGGCAGTAGTAATGCCGTCGTTTATTATTTTTGAATGAATGAGATTTCCACCGCTTGCAAGGTAAGCACAGGGTTCACACACACTTGTGATTCCAACAGTTTCGTTGACAAATTGTGATCCCTCAAACAACTGCTGTACCTTTTGGATGGCTTGCTCATCAATGATGACTATGGGAATCTGTAATTCTTGACTGAGGTGAATCAGGCCCTCTTCCTTTGCTTTGAGTTCAATAGTGGCAAAGCATGCAATAGACGCCTTCAGGATATTGGCTTGAGCTAAAGACGTTTCTAAAGCTGCCATCAATTGTACTTTGGACTTGCCTTTACGAAAGCCTAAGCCCACCACGATGCTCCTCAGTGGGATGACCGCCTTGCACTGCTTGTAGCTCATTGCTGACGCCTCTGTTCCTATATAGACCACTTGGCCTTCTTCATAGGTCTCTATCTCATGCAGTTGGCCCAAAGTACATCCTTTTGGTTGGGAGATTTGTGCTGCTTCATCAATAATCCAAACAGGCCGCCCTTCCACTAGGCAGAGGTTTACCCATTTCGAAAGTGCTCTGTGTGGTTTCGGTTCAATGCCTCTATTTGCCAGATAGAGTTCAAAAGCACCGTATCCATGGACATCTGTGGCCGTGGTAATGACTGCATGTGCACCTAAAGCGTCAGCCAGCTCTATTGTGAGGGCATTTGCTCCACCTATATGTCCGGATAATAGACTAATGGCATACTGTCCACATTCATCTATCACCACAACGGCTGGGTCTTCGTATTTGTCTTTCACGTGAGGTGCAATGGAGCGCACGACAATGCCTGTAGCCATGATGAATACAAGGGCGTCATACTTCGAAAAGCCAAAGGCCACCATATCCGAAAAGTGTTCAAAAGTCTTTGCACCCTCTAAGTTCAAGCGCTCTGTGCTCAGTATATCGGCTTCAAAAGTGTGGGCCAGTCTTTTGGCCAAAACACCTCCAGACGCTGTTATACACAGAATGGCGCGCTTATTTTCTGAATTCATGTTTGAAATCCTTGTCATAAAGCTTGGAGTTGTTGTAGGTATCCCCTAAAAATTCCCCCACCATAATCAGCGCCGTCTTTTTAATCCCGGCTTGTGAAACCAGTCCTGAAATGGTTTCGAGATTGCCCTTTATAATCCGTTCATCAGGCCACGTGGCCTTATAGATCACAGCCGCAGGGGTTTTTGAGGGATATCCCCCCGAAATTAGCTCCGAGGTCACATCTTCTATGCGGTCAGTCGATAGGAAAATCACCATAGAGGTTTGGTGTGCTGCAAAGCTTTTGAGGCTCTCCTTGTCTGGAACGGGGGTTCTGCCTTCAATTCGCGTAATAATCAAACTCTGTGAAATCTCTGGAACAGTGTATTCCTTTTTAAGGGAAGAAGCTGCCCCAAGAAAGCTAGATACACCTGGTATAAGCTCATAGGCGATTTTTTCTACATCCAAAACCTCCATCTGCTCTCGTATGGATCCAAACAATGAAAAATCGCCCGTATGCAGTCTGACCACCTGATGTCCCTTTTGATG
>JBBRGL010000097.1:0-8784 GCA_038240675.1 Peptostreptococcales bacterium | reverse complement strand
TATACCCTTCATGCGATGTGATTTCCCGCAGTGTCAAGTTGATTAACGCCAGTACAGAACCCATTGTTATTGATAGGTTGATGAGTACCCAGATTGATTTTGACCACCACGGCTATCAGATGTCCACTTTTACAGGTGCATGGGCAAGAGAGATGACCCTCAACCACATGGAGACCAAGTGTGGGACGCTTGTCAACAGCAGTACCACAGGCGTATCTAGCAACCGTGCCAACCCCTTTTTCATCATCAGCAAAATGGGGACCACTGAGGAATTTGGAAGCTGTTATGGGTTTAATTTAGTCTACAGCGGAAACCATTACAGCGCAGCTCACGTCAGTGCCTTTGGCAAGTTGCGGGTCGTCAGTGGCATAAACCCAAATGGATTCCGGTTTGCACTAGACCCTGGTCAAACATTTCAAGCGCCTGAATCCATCATGACCTTTTCTAAGGGGGGATTTGGTGGAATGAGCCGCAATATGCATGAATTTGTACAGCGTTTTATCGTGAGGGGCATTTGGAAAACCAAAGAGAGACCAGTGCTGATCAATAGTTGGGAGGCGTATTACTTCAAATTTACGGAAGACAAGCTATTGAAACTCGCCAAAAGGGCTAAATCCATTGGCGTGGAGCTCTTTGTCCTTGATGATGGATGGTTTGGAAAGCGTCAAGATGACACCAGTTCTCTTGGGGATTGGTTCGTCAATACGCAGAAGCTACCCGGTGGAATCAGTGGACTTTCGGATAAAATAAATGGATTAGGGCTAGACTTTGGCATTTGGGTGGAACCTGAAATGGTCAACGCGGATAGCGATTGCTATAGGGCGCATCCAGAGTGGGCTGTTCAAATTTCTGGATTTCCTCACGCTACAGGGCGCAACCAAATGATTCTCGATTTGACTCAGGAGGCTGTACAAAACTACCTCATTGAGACCATGTCTCAAGTGTTTTCAAGCGGCAATGTCGTCTATGTCAAGTGGGATATGAATCGGATTTTCACCGATAATTATTCGCCTACACTGCGGGGACGTGAACAGGGAGGTTTTAATTTTCTCTACCAAAAGGGCCTATACCGTGTACTCGAAGCATTGACTTTGGCGTTTCCGCATATATTGTTTGAAGGCTGTGCATCCGGGGGCAACCGATTTGACCTTGGAATGCTGTGTTATATGCCTCAAATGTGGGCCAGCGATAACACTGATGCCTATAGCAGGCTTTCTATTCAGAAGGGCTACAGTTATGGCTACCCCCTCAGTACCATGGGGGCTCATATCTCGGATACACCCAATCATCAAACCCTGCGAAATGCGCCTCTTGAAACCCGGTACAACGTGAGTTGTTTTGGACTTCTAGGACTTGAATGCAACTTGGTCGATTACTCGAAACAAGCTTTGAATAAGCTTTCAAAAGAGATTGTCACCTACAAAAAATGGCGGTCTGTATTTCAATTTGGCGATTTTTATAGACTATCAAACCCTACCCTCGATAGTGGCACAGGTTTTATGGTGGTTTCAAAAGACAAAAAAAGAGCCGTAGCAGGCATTTTTCAAGGATTGTCACGGGCAAGTGCCCAAGATTTGATCCTATGGTGTAAGGGACTTGAGACCGACAAACTGTACCGTTTGTCCAGTGTAGCCTATAAACACAACGTGAAACTCTTCGGTGATTTGATCAATACAGCATTGCCTGTCCATATTAAAAACGGATCCCTTGCACAACATCTCATCTCCGAATTCTATCAATTAGAAGGTGAAAAAGAAACCCACTTGGTATCCGGCAGCGTTCTGATGGAAGCGGGTATAAAACTCAAGCAAGGATTTATGGGCATGGGCTATAACGGCGAAGTGCGACTATTCCAAGATTTTGCATCTCGACTCTACTCTATTGAAATGGTGGAGTGAATTGATTAAAAGAAGTGAAAAAAGCATAGGGGACGGTTCTTTTTGCGTGAAAGTGAATCTTTTTCACGCAAAAAGAACCGTCCCCTATGCTTTTCTCTCCCCGATGCTTTTCTTCAATGCTTTTTCTCTTTCAGTGGTTTTAGCTATGTTATAGGGGGTATATTCTTAATTGTGAGACTTTTTTTTATCTGTATTCGAATATCTTATAGAACTGTCACAACGATTAAGAAACACAATGATTTTTTGCCAAAAGCTGTGTTAAACTTTGATAGGCTACTGAAAGTGACCTGTAGATTTTGAAAAGTAAAGCTATTGGATATAAATCAGAAAATGGTTAGTCTCACAATAAAAAAAGGAGAACATAAAATGAAAAAAACGCTAGGACTTATATTGATTGTTTTACTAATGAGCGCTGTATTCTTTGGGTGTTCAGCACCTGCTGATCAAGTAAAAGATACACCGTCTGTGGGGAAGAAACCTGTGGTGGTGGCGACGATGCTTGATTCTGAAGGGGGCATCTTGGGCAAAATGATACTCCAATTGCTGGCTCATAACTCTATTGAGACCACGGATAAAGTGAATTTTGGGACACCGGATATTTTGAGAAAGGCACTCGAGAATAAAGAAGTTGATCTCATCGTGGATTATACAGGCTCAGGCCAGTATTATCATCCTGACCAAGCGACTGATCCGACAATTTGGAATGACCCACAGAAAGGCTATGCATTTACGGCCAAACTCGATAAAGAAAAGAACAATATTTTGTGGTTGACCCCTGCACCTGCAAACAATACGGAAATGATCGCAGTCAAGCGCGATTTTGCGGATGCGAATAGCATCAAAACCATGGAGGACCTTGCGGCTTATATCAACACTGGAAAAGCTTTTAAACTTATTTGTTCTGCGAGTTTCGCAGAGAATATGATGGGGCTTCGGGGGTATGAAGCGGCGTATGGCTTTAAACTCACTGACAGCCAATTGCTTATTCTCTCATCGGGCAATACAGCTGAAATGCTTAAGGCCCTTTCAGAGGGGACGAATGATGTGAATGCGTCCCTCGTCTATGGTACTGACGGCGCACTTGAGCTTATGAAGCTTGTGGCTTTAGAAGACAGCAAGAAAATTCCACCTGTATATCTTCCAGCACCTGTTATTAGAGGCGAAGTGGCAGCGGCGTACCCAGAAATTGAAGGTATTTTGAAGCCTGTATTTGAATCCCTCACCCTTGAAACGCTTCAAAAGCTTAACGCTCAGGTGGCTTATGAAGGGAAAGACGCAGCTGCAGTGGCAGAAGCGTATCTTAAAGACAATGGTTTTTTAAAGTAAGGTGTCGATTTCTATAAAGGCTGTAATGGGATGGATCATCATCATGGTTGCTCTCGTCAGTCAACCGTTGGCCGAATTTCGACCTAACCGTGTAGTGAAAGGGGTCTCCTTAGGGGGACCCGGCATTTTAGGGCAATACAGCACTTTAATCACAGTGGCGTTTCTCTTAGTACTTGGACTCTACGTCTTTAAGGACAAGTTGAAGCGCTATCTTGGTCTAGAGCTGGTGCCGTGGCTTTTGGCTATAATTCCTGGAGTTTTACTGTGGATTTTTGCCTTTGTAAGGATGCCTGACGCTATAACGGATTTGGAAAGCCTAAGGATCTCACTGAGCTCGGGATTTTGGCTTCTTCTGGTCGGCATCATTTTAGTGCAAAGCAGCGCGCCTTTGGGACGTTATATCATTGGACTTACCTTCTTGATGACCTTTTGTGTCGTGGGAATCGGTGGATCACCTTTCCTTTCTCTTTATAAAGAATACCTCAATGTACAGGCTGTCTTCATCACTGAATTCTGGAGACATTTGACACTGGCGCTGTCTTCGGTGCTGTTTTCCGTATTGCCAGGTATCCTCCTTGGCTTTTGGTGTCACCGGTCGGCTAAGGCTCAGGAGATAATTATGGGATTCGTGAATACTTTTCAAGTCATCCCTACACTTTCCCTTTTGGGCCTTATGATGATTCCCTTGACCATGCTCTCAAAAGAATTTCCAGTACTTTCGGACATGGGGATCAAAGGCATTGGCTTTGCGCCAGCCTTTATCGTCCTCTGTCTTTATTGTCTACTGCCGATAACGTCAAATGCCTACGCAGGGTTTCACAAGGTAGATCAAGGGGTCATTGACAGTGCGGTAGCCCTTGGCATGAATCCTCAGCAGGTTTTTTGGAAGGTCTCCTTGCCGCTGGCGACGCCTGTAATCCTCTCGGGTATTCGAACAGCCGTGACCCAAAATATAGGCAATACTATTTTGGCGGGACTTATAGGTGGTGGCGGTATGGGTGCGCTTATATTCTTAGGTCTATCTCAATCTGCCACAGATCTTGTTATACTTGGGACTCTGCCTGTAGTGGCGTTAGCGCTTCTATCGGATCTGGGTTTCGAGTGGTTGGAGACTAAAATAATCAGAAAGGTGGGACAATCGGCATGATTCACTTAAAAGAAGTTCGTAAGGCTTATGGCGTTCATCAAGCACTTCAATCGGTGGATTTAGACGTACGCGAAGGCGAATGTGTTGTCTTGATTGGCCCCTCAGGATGCGGGAAATCAACACTTTTAAAGTCAATTAACCGTATGGTCAATATAGATGCAGGGGATATTAGAATTAACGGTAAGGCTATTGCTGAGTACAAACCGGAAACGCTCAGAAGGCAAATGGGCTACTGTATTCAGGGCGTTGGCCTTTTTCCACACCTGTCTGTGAGAGAAAATATAGCTGTAGTGCCTAAACTTCTAAAGTGGCAAGATGCAGCCATCGAGGCGCGAATTTTGCACCTTATGGACTTGAGCGGTCTGCCAGTGGGGTTTTTGGACAAAAAACCGCGAGAGCTTTCAGGTGGAGAAGCCCAGAGGGTGGGGGTGTGCCGCGCGCTTGCAGCCGATCCGCCTATACTCCTTATGGATGAACCTTTTGGCGCTGTAGATCCATTGACCCGCGAAAAACTGCAATTGGCCTTTAGCCACATTCAGCAAGAACTGAAAAAAACAGTTGTTTTTGTCACCCATGATGTTGAAGAAGCCATTGTTTTGGGGGACAGAATTGCGGTCATGAACAGTGGAAAGATATTGAGTACGGCTGTACCAGGTGCTTTTGCGAGAGGGGATGGAGACGATTTTGTCAAAGCTTTTTTAGGGTCTGAATATCCCATTAAACTCCTCAAAAGGTTTACGGTCAAGGACTTGAATATGAGCGCCCCAAGTGACTTCAAATCCGCTAATCTTGAGCAGGCATTGAACAACAAAGGTCAGACCATGACTGAAGAGACAACTTTAAAAGAAATTCTTGCAGAACTGATGCAGTTCAAATTGTCTTCAATTCCAGTCCGTAGAGTCAATGGACAAGTGGATCTCGTGACTTATTCTCATATTGTAGAGCTGCTCCAAGTGGTATCACAGAATGAGTAGAAAACTTTTTAATAAGCAGAGACTAAGAGACATAAAAAAGGTGCTTTTTTATAGCGTTGTGTTTCTCATTTGGATATTTTATTTTCCACAAATTGAAGGGTATTTTGCACAGTGGTTGCCTGAGCGTACTCGGATTCTCGCGAGGACACCGCTCTATGTCTTGGCTTGGCAGCACATTTTCATTGTAGGCGTATCCACCTCTTTGGCCATTGCAACGGCTTCATTTCTGGGCCTTCTGGTGCGGCTCACGAGAAATGTGGAACTGAAGGAGTTGGTTCTTTCCGCCAGTGCCATTAGTGAGACCATTCCCAGTGCTGCGGTCATTGCACTTTCGGTACCAATTTTGGGCTATGGCAATGCACCGTGTCTATTGGCTCTATACCTTTATGCCATACTACCAGTTGTGCGCAATTTCATCATAGGCTTTGAATCGACCCCTGAAGCGGCTCTTGATGCTGGTTATGGACTGGGGATGACCCGTTTACAAATGCTTTACAAAGTAGAACTTCCCTTAGCAAAAACCATTATTCTCGCGGGCATTCGAACGGCCCTTATTATCAATATCTCAGCTGCGACTATAGGTGCAACCGTCGGCGCAGGTGGGTTTGGCGTTCCTATTATTGCGGGTATCCGCATATATGACCCTGTGATGGTCATTCAAGGTTCTGTGCCTGTGCTTATATTGGCACTTTTGGCAGATCAACTTTTAAGAACCACGGCCGTTGGGGAGGTTTAGAAATGTATCATGATCTTGAAACGCTTCTCCATATGGAGCGCAGATTTGTAGGCATCAAGCTTTTGTCAAAATCTCAGATGCGCCTTTATGAGGAAGCTGATTTTGAGACTGTGAAACATAAGGCGTATTACTGTTGGCTTGTGAAAAAAGCCACCGAAGGACGCGCATTCAAGTTGACTTTTGATCAATTTGCCTGTGAGACAGCAGGCTGGGTGCTGGGACTTGCGCCAGAGAATATTTTTGGGAATCATGAGGAAAACATTGTAGGATGGCACCAGTGCGGGACCTATGCTTCGGAAAAAGTAGCCAAGTTGATTTATGAGGGCATAAAACCCCTCAAAAGGTCTGAGGGTATTTTGATTGGACCACTGCATGCTTTCTCGGAGGATCTCAAGCCAGATGTGGTGATTATCGTGGGCAATCCCTATACCATAATGCGCATTATTCAAGGCTATAGTGCCACTCAAGGCTTCGCAACCGAAATAAAGCTTTCGGGCATGTGCGGCATTTGCTTTGAAACCACTGCACACCCCATGCAAACGCAAAGTCTCAGTGTTTCTACCCTGTGTTCAGGGACGAGATACTTTGCCAAGTGGAAAAGTGAAGAAATGTCCGTCGGAATTCCATTTGCATGTCTTGATGCCCTTGAGAGAGGCGTTCATCAAACCATGAATCCCTGCGAACCAGACCATCGAAAAAAGAGGATTGAATTGCACCTCAAGAAGCCTCTCAAAATACAATATAAAAGCAATTATTATATTAAGCGGAGCGTTTAAAGAATTTTTTCACAGCAAAACACCCCCTCGTAAGGGGGTGTTTTGCTGTCACAAGAATATCTGTATTTGTATGGGTTCACCGCCTCGCTCTATTCGAGAAACTATATACCAAACACTTCTGTTTCTATAAACTCAATTGTAAAGGTGAACTGACTGCCCTCGGGACTACTTTTGACTTCAATGTCGCCGCCCATGAGGTTGACAAGCTGTTTTGAAATAGCCAGTCCAAGTCCTGAACCGCCGTATTCTCTTGACGTTCCAGAGTGGACCTGATGAAAGCGGTCAAAGAGGTACTCAAGCTTGTCTTCTGGAATGCCAATGCCCGTATCAGATATAACAAATTGAACCCTATTTTTTTTGGGGGGTTCAGTAGTGGGAAGGGTCACATGGAGTGATACTGAGCCTTCTTTTGTGAATTTGAGCGCATTGGTCATGAGATTTGATAATATTTGCCTGAGTCTAAAGGGATCTCCAATATAACGGTGGTCTACAGCGCGGTCCATGGTACAGGACAGACGCAAATTTTTGGATTGAGTCGCAGGGAGAAAAAGGATACCTATATCCTTAATCAACTGGTTGAGGTCAAAGGGGATTTGCTCAAGTTGTATTTTTCCTGCATCGGCTTTTGAAAAATCCAAAATATCATTGGTGATTTTCAGAAGTGCGTTAGATGAATCTGCTGCCAGTCGCATGTAGTCAGTTTGTTCTTCCGTCAGTGGGGACATGGAAACCAGTTGCATCATGCCCATAATGCAGTTCATAGGGGTCCGGATTTCGTGAGTCATGTTGGCGAGGAAACTGCTTTTGGCTTGATTTGCGGCCTCAGCTCTTTCTTTGGACTGAATGAGTTCTTCAAGCACCATAATACGCTCTAATTCACCCGTAGCGCGGGCTGTGATGATTTTAAGGAGGGTTTCAGATAAGTGAGGATTTGTGAGGGGCTTCCGACTGATGGTGGCAATAAGGCCAATGGGCTCATCATTTTGTCCAAAAAGTGTCGTGCCAACATAACTTTCTGCAAGCATCTCTTGAAGGATGATGTCCTTAGGAAACAAGCCTCTGACATCTTGGGGGAAAGTACAGATTCTTTTGCCGATGAGGGTGCCGCAAGGTGTGTCTTTCAAGGTGTACTGGACATTGTCTTCAAAATGACCATCAAAATAAATGGATAGGGTTTCAGCGCTTAAATTGCCGTCTAATATCTTATCAATGCAAACATAATCCACATTGAGCTGCGTCCCTATAAATCGAGCAAGTGCATCAAAAAAGCGCTCTTCTTTCATGTGGTATCCCGTTCTGGACAAGAAAAACAAAGTCTCTTCGATTTTTTTTCGGTCGGTGATATCTCTAATGACGTGGAGTACCACTTTTTCGCCTTTGAAAAGGGCACTTTTAGCGGTGACTTCTACGGCGATGGCTGTGCCTTTTTTTGCATAATGCGTTGCCTCAAACCTTGTGCCGCCTAAGTCGGCTTGATCCATTTGAGACATAATGAGACTGTGATCAGACTCCCTGCGAAGATCAAAAAGGGATACGTCGGCGAATTCTTCGGTGGGATACCCATAGAGTTCGAGTGCGGCATCAGATGCATAGAGAATGCGTCCGTCGTGAGCGATAAAGAGCATTGCGTCAAGAGACCGCTCGGAGAGCAGTTGGAAATAGGCAGACGACTCCGTGATTTGTAAATTCTCTAAGTGTTGATCCCTTATCTTAAAAACGTTTTTGACGATAAAGGGCAGTCTATAGAATTCGCTAATGTCCATGTATTCAAAGCATCCTAAGTTGAGTAGGCGCTCAGCATTTGTCTGATTGTAGGTATCGGTCACAATAACCCAGGGGATTCCATGAATTTCGTCATTATCTTTGAGGAGCGCTTCATAGTCAACCGTGTTCTCATTCATTATAAGCAGGTCCCAGTGCCGTGAAG
>JBBRGL010000096.1:0-8818 GCA_038240675.1 Peptostreptococcales bacterium | reverse complement strand
GTTGCAATCCTCCTCATAAATGGCAGAGACGGTGAATTTGACAAAACATTGGTTGATGGAGATACGGTTTCGATTTTCCCGCCTGTAGGCGGTGGATGATGGAAGAGCGCTATTCGAGAAGTGTCGGAACCCTTACAGTTGAAGAGATTGAAGGCCTTAAAAAGGCGTCGGTCATGATTGTTGGAAGTGGTGGTCTAGGGGGTATTGTCCTTGAGCTTCTAGGCCGTCTGGGAGTAGGGCATATTTCTGTCATCGATGGTGATATTTTTGTAGAGAGTAATCTTAACAGGCAGATTTTATGTACCACAGAGACCTTGGGACAAAAAAAAGTTGACGCAGCAAAAGCGAGAATGGCCTTGGTCAATCATCAGGTCATTGTAACGTCTATAGACCAGTGGCTGACTGCAAACAATGCTTATGAATTACTCAAGGGTCACGACTTGGTCATTGATGCCCTAGATCATATTGATACGCGCTTTGTCGTTCAAGAGGTGTGCGAAAGGCTTGATATTCCTTTGATACACGGTGCTATCGGTGGATGGTATGGACAGGTAGCCGTCATATTTCCGAAGGATAGACTCTTGGATAAACTCTATAAAAAACAAGGTGTACGCGGCATTGAAGCATCTCTCGGGAACCCCTCTTTTACGCCAACAGTGGTGGCCTCTATACAGGCTGCAGAAGCTATAAAAGTGCTGATTGGTCGAGGAGATGTGCTGAGACATCAGGTGCTGAGGATTGATTTGCTGCAAAATGACTATACTGTTATTGAAATGACTTAGTGTATCAAAAAAGCATCTTGTTTGAGCTCAAATATTCGGACTCCAACAAGATGCTTTTTAAATGCGTTCATAATTATTGTGATGTAAATTGAAGGCTACCTGCCCATTTGAAGACTTGGCCAGTTTTCATGATCAAAGGCTGACCTCTGACAATATTGTAATACGATTTGCCATAGCTTTCAGTAAAAGCCTCTGGTTGATCGGGGGTTAGGTGTGGAAATGGCTTAAGGTGTTCGGCGTATAATAGGGAAGCTCTGAGGATAAAAGGGTGTTCAGTAGATGACAATGTAAGTGATGTGACGTGATTGAGGGCACTATTTGGACCAGATTGGCTAAAGTTTTGAAGAGACTGTGTATAGCTAGTGCCATCCTCATAGTGGTAATGGACAAATTCATTGAACTGAGCGTTTAGGGTTTCGAGTCCATAATATTCCTCGATGACCACATTTTGAAGGGCGACGATTTTTACGCGCATTTGAACCTTGTTATTCTGGAGGGTGTAAAGAATATACTCCTCTAGCACATAATTATCCGTGTTGTAGCCTTTAATGATTTGATTGACAATGATATTGATCGTTTGAGCCTGACCAGCAGTATGACCGATTATTTCTTTGCCATCAGCGAATATTTGAAAGCTTTTCATAAAAGACGTCGCAGGTCCTGTGCTATCACCGTTACTGCCATGCCATCCGCCTGTAAATTGAGGTAGAGCAGCTAGGTGTGCATCATCATCTTCGGATTTGACTTGATAGGGACTGAGCCAGTCTGAGTTTGAAGGGATGACGACTAAATGATCATACTGTGTGAGAGAGAATTCTTTGATACCGTAGCAGGTATTGATACTCACTATACCCATGAGCGCGGAGTAGGTAAAAGCATCCTTGTGATTTGTAACCCGTAAATCTCCGGACAAGGTATAGCTCAATTTGTCTGCTTTAATCTCTCCACCGTAAAGGACATCCTTTTGGATGAGTGTTTTCAGCTCTTTGAAATTTTCTTTGTCTGTCAAACTCATAAAGTCGTTATTGTGCATAGCGACTAATTGAAGGATGACAAAAGCCAGAA
Source organism: Peptostreptococcales bacterium (assembly GCA_038240675.1). Taxonomy (GTDB): domain Bacteria; phylum Bacillota; class Clostridia; order Peptostreptococcales; family Acidaminobacteraceae; genus JBBRGL01. The sequence continues at coordinate 6,971 of JBBRGL010000096.1, read as the reverse complement.
CAAGGGACCATGCCAGTGATATCAGGAATATTCCTTTGACGTTTTTCACAAGTGTATCCCCGCAGTGGTTTAGATTTCAATGCCTAAAAATGATGTAAAAGGTTATTTAAACTTATACCCAAAGTTAAATAATTACAACAAAAATCGTGTAATCAGGGCGCGTTAAGTTAATACTGACAGTCTAACAGAAGATAAAGAAATACTTTTTGTCCGATATTGAAGATGTTTATAAGCGCTTTCTGTGGATAAATATGTGATGTGAAATGGAAAACATCCTGAAACACTGTATCTTTAGAATAGCATAGTGAATCGAAAGGGTTGCTCGGCACTTCGCGTGGTACAGTAGTGGGACGGCAGTTGTGGGGCCGTTCAGCGCTTCGCGTGGGACGGTTGTGGGACGGTTGTATGGGAGTGATTGTTTTGGGGTCGAGACCAGTTTAGGTCACTTTACGCTCATGATTTGAGTGTTGCATTTAATTTATGATGATTGCTTAAAACCGAAAGTCGATACTGAAATCTTGATTTGAGTGTCAAAAGCAAGTTTCTCAAATATTCCTACTGCATATAGTTCCAGTTGAACAATCCGGAACGATATGCAGTAGGAACAGGATCAACTACGGACTTTTGACACCCTAGTCAATCTGCTATTCAGAAGACAGAATCCCTTGCGTTACAATAGGACATTATCGCTTATGGTTCAGATTTATAAGCGCTTCCTGTGGATAAATATTGTATGTCACTGCGATTTATGAGAAACTATAGATAGCACATAAAATTTTCAATTTCAATTTTGATTAGAGTTTCAAAAGTAAGTTTCTCGAATATTCATACCGCGTATAGTTCCAGTTGAACCATCCGGTACTATACGCGGTATGAATATGATCAACTAAGGGCTTTTGACACCCTAATCAATTTTAAACTCTGGTTATAGGATGACCTCTGCATACACAAGCAATTTATAAATACATTTGATAACATAACCAAATTACCGGATCAATAAACCTCGAGAGGACAGGCTGAAGCTATGAAGTCATACCAAATCATCAAACACATGGATTGTGAAGGCAGTTTTTCAGTAGCCCACAACAGCTCTGTCACTTCGAAAAAAATCAAACAACAATCTCTTGAAGTGAATCTGTATCACTACAAAAAAAACAGTGGTTTTTCAATCGTCAGTACACATCATCCTGAAGCGATGAAGACATACTACATTGTAAGTGGAAAATGCATGCATCTAGAGTCTGAAAAGGAGTTGACGACAGGTGATTTATTGGTGGTTGGTGAGCTTGAAGAGTTCAACAATCTTTATATGTTAGAAGACACACATATACTAGTACATGGCTTAAACGTCGATTCCTATGCCATGAAAGGTGCAAATGCTTCAAAACTTTCAGAGGTTCTTTCGAGAATTCAGGTCAAGGATTCCTATACCGAAACCCATTGCTCACGGGTTTTTATGTTGGTCTACAAAATGGTGATTAAACTCGGTTATAAAGGCAATAGAATCTTTAATATCGCGAGAGCAGCGCGTTATCATGATGTGGGCAAACTCTTTATACAGGATGACATATTGACAAAACCAAGTCAATTGACTTCGACTGAATATGACATCATGAAATCCCATGTCCTTTTGGGCAAAGAACTTATAGCTGAAGATTTTAGCGATGCCATTTTTAGTATAATGAGCGAACACCATGAACGCATGGATGGGTCAGGTTACCCGAAGGGGCTAGTGGGCGAAGAAATCAGCGAAGAAGGCCGTATTTTAGCCATTTGTGACAGCTTTGATGCAATGGTAACGGACCGGGTTTATAAAAGGGGCAAGTCGATAGAAGAAGGGTTAGCGGAATTGATAGAGCTTTCAGGTCTGAAATATGACAGACGACTAGTCGATGTTTTCGTCCAAATAGTGAATGAACTTCAAGTGGATAAAGAAGCATACAGTCTATTGAAATAGCGTAATGGAATTGGCGGCGTCATTGGTATTGAATAAAAGAAAGTAGGTATACATGCTTATAACTGCGCACGGCGTATTGGCAACACTTAAAAAACTCGGAGATGAACCCACCAAAAAAATCTATATGAACCACGGTGCCAAAGAACCTCTTTTTGGTGTGAAATTAATGGAGCTCAAGGCGCTCAAAAAGAAAACCAAAATGAATCATGAATTGGCCCTGTCCCTTTACCGAACAGGAAATAGCGACGCTATGTATTTAGCTGGCCTAATAGACGACCCTTCAAAAGTGACTGAGGAACAATTGGATAGTTGGGTAGCCTTGGCTAATTGGGATATGCTGAGTGAACGCTGTGTTGCCACCTTGGCATCAAAGACGCCTTTTGGTTTTGATTTGGCGAAAAAATGGATTGCAAGTAAGCGCAACGAAACAAAATGTGCAGGCTATTCTCTTTACGCACAGCTTTTTAGAAGCGTGGAAGATGAAGAAATCAATATGGAAGAATCCCAAAAGCTTCTTGAACACATTGTAGAAAACATCGAAAGAGAGAGTAAACGCGTTCAAAATGCCATGAATAATTGTGTCGTCATGGCGGGTATACATGTAGAACCTTTGCATAAATTTGCCGTGACTATTGCTGAGCGCCTCGAAAAAATGGAGACTGCAAGCAATGGTGGACAATCGACATTGGAATATATAACCAAATACGCAGAACAAAGCCGAATCGGCATGAAAATAAAACATCCAAAAGCATAACGAAAAATGTCCCTGTTGAGTCAGAAAGACATTTTTGAGGCCTTTTGAAAGTGGTTCAGTATATAATTAGTGCAGAAGAAAAGGTTATGCAACAGAAGTAGCCAAACTTTTTTTAGAATATGCCTTCAAAAATGAACTGGCAGACTCCATAATCTCCATTATTGATTAGTGTGTCAAAAGTCCTTAGTTGATCATATTCATACCGCATATAGTTCCGGATGGTTCAACTGGCACTATATGCGGTATGAATATTTGAGAAACTTACTTTTGGCACTCTAATCATTATTGACACTCTAAACACTAATTCACAACGCGTAACAGAAAAAAACAGCCTCCGTCGAGAAAAAGAGACGCAGTGGGGCGATTTCAAGGTCTATATTTATAGAATCAAAGACAAATGTGAAAGACGTGAGAGATGACGTCTTTTTTTTATTTCGTAAGAAATTCTTAAGAATTTACCCGCTTTTTTCGTAAGAAATCATTGGTAAGATGGGATTAAGCTTTGATGAGATTCTGAGGGCTTATAGCAGTGAAGCAACTATAAAAGGGGGTATGATATAATGAGGAAAATGAAGAAGATGAAGAGTGGGTGTGCTTATGACCATATTGGTTTGTGATGACGACTACGAAATCGTAGGGGCTATAGAGATTTATTTGAAGAATGAAGGCTACAAAGTCCTGAAGGCATACAATGGTGAAGAAGCACTGAAGGTCCTCGAAGCCCACGTTGTACACTTGGTCATTATGGACATTATGATGCCTTTTATGGACGGTATGAAAGCGACTCAACTGATCCGGGAGAAGTACAATATCCCCGTCATTATGCTCTCTGCAAAGTCTGAAAACACGGACAAAATTCTAGGGCTTAACGTAGGCGCAGACGATTACTTGACCAAGCCATTCAATCCACTGGAGCTGACGGCTAGAGTCAAATCTCAGCTTAGGCGTTATACCACTTTAGGCGGCATCCCAGAAGTGACTCGGACGTTGAAGGTTGGTGGTCTTGATTTGGATGACCAGCGTAAGGAAGTTCGCGTAGATGGTGATGTGGTCAAAGTGACATCACTAGAGTACAAAATCATCAAGCTCCTTATGGAGAATAAGGGGCGCGTTTTTTCTATAGAGCAGATTTATGAATCGGTTTGGAATGAGCCTTCTTTCAATGCTGAGAATACAGTTGCAGTACATATTCGCCGCATTCGTGAAAAAATTGAGATCAACCCAAAAAATCCGAAATATTTAAAGGTGGTGTGGGGCGTTGGATACAAAATTGATGAAAATTAGATATACTTCTGTGTTTAAGACCTTTGTTGTTCTGGTTACCTTAGTAGGCATGTTGATGATTGGTTATGGACTTTTATTTTATCAGGATTTTGAGACAGCTTTAAGTGGTGCACCCTATAGTGAAAATGATATGAATAGGCGAAGCTACCAAGATATTGCACATCTACTGAATACACTGGCTGTGGATTACCGCAATGAAATTTATATCGCTAAAGGCCAAACGTTGACGGATGAAATGCGCGCAGAGGCGAGGCTCGAAATAAACAATGCGCAGAATTCTGAGCTTGATCAGCTTGATGTGGCCTATGACAACTGGATCTATGAGGCAACTCAGGTCAACAACAGTGTGGAAGTGAACAGGTTAAAAGAAGAGAAAAAAGAGCGTACGCGCCAGATTATGACTAAAACCGATATGGCTGTCGCAGACCTTGACCGGACATTGATTAAAAAGGAACTTCAGCGGTACAAGGATTTGAAGTTAGAGCTTTCGAAATATGCAGATTTTAAATATCACGTGTCCAATGGACAGGGTGATACGCTTGCCAATATCCAAGAAATTGGCGATGTGAAAGCTTATTTTGAGACTCTCCCCTCTGCAATGGAATTTAGAGAGGGCCAACTGTTATTGAAGACACAAGACGGAAATACGCGAGGGGAACGCTTTGACTCAAGGTTAGTGGGATTTGTAGGTCAAACCAAGGAGGCTTATGCACTCAAGGAATCAGAATTTTTATACAATAGAGAGAATGGAAGATGGGCAGTTGTAGGGATAACAGTGGGATTCCTATTGGTACTCATTTCAGTTGGTATCTTTATAGCGGTCGTTGGGAAAAGCAACAAATCAAGTGATGTCCTTTTAACCTTTTGGGATAGACCTTATTTGGATGTGATGACTGTCATAGTCGTGGGGCTCATTATAACGGCAGTGCTCGGCATTCTCTATTTTTACGAGAATGTGTATCCTTATGACGCCTTGGGATTCTATGCTTTTGCGGGCACTTTTATCGTTTTAGGCACTTTGGTGGGTTATTACTGGCTGAGACTGGTGACAAAGCGACTCAAAAGGAAAGAACTTTTCCAAAGAACTCTTGTTTTTCAGATTTTAAATTGGTTCTTTGGTGGGACAGTGAGAGGCCTTAGAGACATAGTAGAGGCTGTTCAAAAAGGATCTGGCTCGAGACGCCTTGTCATTGAGGGTACGCTTTATACCCTGGCTTTGGCAGGGGGACTCATATCCGTACTAATTTTTGTAAGACTGTTTGGTTTCTTTGGATTGTTGCTTGCCTTTGGAGTCTTGCTGTTTATATCAGTAGTTGCCTTTAGATACCGCTATAAAAGTGTCAAATCCCTTGAACAAATCAAAATAGGGGTCCAAAAGCTTGCAGATGGAGATTTGAATTACCGCATTGACACACATGGCTTCGATACTGAAAATGGGGACTTTGCAAAGAGTGTAAATGCTACAGCTGACGGTTTTCTCATTGCAGTAGAGAAAGAGGTCAAATCGGAGCGCATGAAGGCCGAACTCGTGACCAATGTCTCTCATGATCTAAAAACACCTCTGACCTCTCTCATCGCCTATGTGGATTTGCTCAAAAAAGAAGACATACCGACAGAGCAAGGCCGAGCTTATTTAGAGGTCATTGATCAAAAAGTAGAACGATTGAGGTCCCTAGTAGAGGACCTGTTTGAAGCGGCAAAGGCCTCCAGTGGCACGTTGCAGGTCCAAGCGGAAATCATGGATTTTGCAGAACTTTTGACCCAAGGTCTGGGCGAAACATCGGAGCAAATTGGCGGATCTGGCCTTGATTTTAGAATCCAAATAGCAGAAAGACCCGTCTATATCCTCGCAGATGGCAAACACCTATGGCGGATCGTGGAGAATTTGGTTTCAAATATTCTCAAATACTCATTACCACAGTCCCGCGTTTATGTACAGCTTCAAGTCATCGGAGAAGATGTGGTCCTGACCACAAAAAATATATCCGCCCACGAACTGAATATGCCAGCCTATGAGCTGACGGAGCGGTTCAAAAGGGGAGATGAAGCAAGGAACAGCGAGGGGAGTGGCCTTGGACTTTCTATCGCCAAAAGCTTAACGGAGCTCATGAGAGGGAAATTTGCCATAGAGGTAGATGGAGATCTTTTCAAAGCCACAGTATCCTTCAAAAGAGAGAATGCGCCTGAGCCAGTTGTTCCCATTGATGTTCAGGGCGAAAATATACAAGTCAGCGAAATTTAATCGATCAATTGAAGGTGCATAGATGCACCTTCTTTTTTTAAGAATAGGGTGTGGTTATCGAAGAAATTCGCAGTTTTTCAGCGGGCTCCCTCTGTGGTATAATAAGGTATTCTATTTTCGGAGGTTTAAATGGAGTCGGTAAAGCACTTTGTAGAGGTGGAATTGACTGGGGAATTAAAGGCGGACATCAAAGCCTTTTTTATAGCAAATTTAAAACCAGAGCTGTATATACACAGCAAAAGAGCGATGAAAAAAGGAAGAAAATTAGCAAAAATGTGCGAGCTGCCGAAGCGGATTTTAGATGTGCCCCTTTTGCTCCATGATATAGGGCGCGTTGTGCCAAAGGAACAAGCGGTCTTTTTTTTAGCGGAGCACAATATTGCTGCTGATCCACTTGAAGTGGCTCATCCAGGGATTTTGCATGGACAGGTTTCCGTTGTGTTGGCTCAAGAAGTGTTTAATATCAATGATCCAGAGCTTTTGGATGCCATACGCTATCACACGACTATGAGGCCAAACCCCACCTTGATGGATAAATTGGTCTTTTTGTCCGACAAGTTGAGTTGGACAGATGATGCAGAGGCGGAACTTGTGAAATCCATGAAAAAGGCCTCCAAAAAATCCATTGAGGCCGCCATATTTGTGTCTTGGTTGGTATATTGATCCTCCAAGTACACAAATATGGTGGCCTCAATGGATTTTTTGGAGGCCTTTTTCATGGATTTCACAAGTTC
>JBBRGL010000095.1:0-8847 GCA_038240675.1 Peptostreptococcales bacterium | reverse complement strand
CATCAAACAATACTGGCGTTCCCCTTTGGCCGTTATAGGTGGGTATGACAATGCTTTTAAAGGTTTTCCCCTCCATGGATTGACTGCGCTTTTCATCCATAATTTCACACATACGCCTCAGTGTATCTGTATCTATCAAAGGTTGGTCCCCCATGATGAAAAAGAACTGCTTTGTCTCCCTTCGCATGACTTGAAGCCCAGTCTTAACAGAGGTGCTCTGGCCATTTGCGAATTCAGCATTAAAAACCACATCAAAAGTATTGCCCGAAGTAGCCTTATAGGATAACACCTCCGGGTTATATTCCATCAACTCTCTTATGAATGCCTGATCTCTGCCGAGAACAAGAATGATTTGTGAGAGGTTAGCCTGTGTAACTGTTTTGATGACTTCTTCTAGGATGGTATGTCCCTTAAAGGGCAACAAAAGCTTATTTGACTTGGTGCGTGAAGACAAACCCGCCGCTAAAATAATGGCTGATGTCATTGGTTTTGACCCCTTTCAAAGACATATATTTCCCTGTTCTGCTGGAGGGCCGTCACAAGGACAGCATCCACTCGAGGTGTTGATTCAAAGATGCACTGGGCAAAAGTCTTAAAATCAATCGTTGACCTCAAAGCATCCCATTTGTTTAAAACCACTGCGACCTTTGACGCTAAAGGAATATCTTTCATAAAACCCTTCGGATGTGAAATGATTTTCACCAGCGCCTCCCTAGTGATATCTTCGCCTAGCTTTAGGCCTGTCAACTCAGAAAAGAGTGCGGAGCGGTGTACCCACTCTTCGGTCAGTGGTTGCAAGAGTCCGTCAAGACCCATCACAATTACCACAAGATTTGATTTTTGAGGGATTACGGGTTCGTGACTGCCATAAGCTTTTAAAGGTTTCCCTTTCGCACCGTCAGCCTCGTTGAGCATTAAAAGATACCCCTCTTGCCCCACTAGTGCATCTAGGAATTCAGGGTCAATTCCTTTTACTTTATTGCCTTCTCGCCGTTCAAATAATCCTAAATTTTTAATCGACTTCTTGACTTCCAGACGCCCCACAGCCCTGTTTTCTTCCAAACTTTTTCCCTCGAGGAATATCAATTCATCTAAGACAACAGAGGGTTCAAACATCATGGTTGTCGTCGTTATAACTGTCGATACCCGACTCCGAAACGCTTCTAACAAACTATAGAGCAGCGTGGTCTTCCCTCCGGATCCAACAACTGAGACCAAGGCATAGCCTTGGCTTTTGATGAGGCTTTCGATTTCATGGATTAAGTACATGACGCTTCCTTCTCCCCTCATGGATTCCACTCAGCAAGTCCTCAAAATGCTTTTCATAGAGCCCCTCAAACATTTCGTCGACCTCCTCAACAAACCCTTCATAAGAGTCCATCAAGTTTAGCGCTTCCTCAGTAATGGCGCTTCCACCACCCGACTTCCCCCCTGTTTGTGTCTCCATCAGTTTAAAGGGCAAATGCGCCTCACATGATTTAATGGTCTGATACGCTTTAGTGTAAGATATATTGAGTGTAAGTGCAGCTTGCCTCAAAGACCCTGTTGACTGAACTGCCTTTAAAATGTTCAAAGGTCCCTTGCCAAAGGCTTTTCCTTCATCTGCAAGCCAAATTTTATAGGCTATTTTCATTTGATCACCACCGTGCTGTTTTTTTGACTATCACGCATTGTAAAAAAATATCAAAAATTTTGCATTAAAATCAGAATAGCCTCTAGAACACCACCCGCGATATTTCTACCTTTGTCACTAATTGTGTAACAGTACTGCGGGTCATTTCTAGGATCAATATCACCTAATTTTAAGCCCTCTGTGATGGGTACAGCTTCATGAATCATCCCACGAATGACGCCACTTATTTTTGCCACAACTGGTTGTCCATCCACCGTCGCAATTATTTCGCCTTTTGAAACTGAATCTCCAATTTTTCTAAGGCCCATCAGTTTGCCACTACAGGGAGCGTGCATAACCCGCTCATGGGTATAACCACCAATGTCACCCGGAATATGTGTATTCACCTTCGCTTCTCCATTGACAATCAGTCGCCCAAGATCATGTCCCCTTGCAGTTTCAATAACTATATGTGCCTCTTTTCCCGCATTGATGTTAGGGCCAAGGCCAATGACTATAGGGACATAGTTTATATCATAGTTGACCTTTCGTTTTGATAAAGTAGCATCTACAAAGGCAAAAGGTTTAAAATATGCCATAATAGCGTCTTCTGGCAAAGTCAAAATAGGTATATCGCGATCTTTTAATACTTGTTCAGCAAGCTTTAAACTGTGCGTATATATGCCTTTAACATCTTCAACTGCAAAAGTGCCTTCATAGATTGCATTAGAAAGTGCAACAGTCCTTCTGACAGTTTTAGGCGCGTCAAGCTCACAGATGATAACCTCAAAACCGCTTCTTAACAATTTTTGAGCGACGGCGGTGGCCAAGTCACCACCGCCCCGCATAACAATTCTCTTATTCATAGACAATTTTTGCCCTCCTTCGTTCTCGCAGGAACGGCGCCTCCTTGCCATTCTTAACCGCTTGGATTTCAGAAAGAATAGACAAAGCAATTTCTGCAGGTGTTTCCCCGCCAATATCTAAACCAATGGGAGCATATATTTTTTGAAGCGATGCCTTCTCAACACCTTCTTTGATCAATTCTTTAAAACAAAAATTGATTTTATTGACGCTGCCGATCATGCCTATATAGGCAGCCTGAGAGTCCAAAACAGCCCGTAGTACATCCAAATCAAATCGATGCCCATGGGTGACGATGATGATATACGTCTCTTGATCTATGTGCAATGTTTCTAACAACGAAACTGGATCACCCGTCAACACACGGTCTGCACCCTGTAACCGATCCGGTTGTGAAAAAGCTTCTCTTTCATCCACAACAGTGACTGTATAATCCAACGCTTTTGCAAAGCGGGTGAGTTCAAGACCTATATGACCACCGCCAAAGATGATCAGAGATGAACCTGTTCTAAAAACCTTGACAAAAACATCCACCATACCACCACAGGCCATACCCAGGGCGTGTTCAGATTCTTTCATCGTCAGTTCATAATGAAAGGCCTCCGATTGATTTGAATCTATACACATTTTCGCATCTTTTTTGGCGCGTTCCTCTACGCCACCGCCACCGATTGTGCCGTAAAGCAGCTCACCTTTTTTATCGACAAGCATCATGCTGCCTTTGTCTCTCGGCCCGCTGCCAGTTTTACTGGTGACAGTTACAAGGGCAACTTCCACCCTTTGGTCCATAAGTTCAACCAATTTTTTCATGATTCCACTATCCATATCGTCCTCCTTAAAGCACACCCTCTGCCAATAATGCATCGATATCCGCTTCTGAATAATTAAAGAATTCCTTCAACAACTCCCGATTGTGTTGTCCCAGAAGGGGTGCTGCCGTTCGAATAGAACCCGGTGTTTCGCTGAGTTTGATAGCCACACCAGGCATTTTAAGCGCGCCTGCAGTGGGGTGATTCACCTCGACAATCATCTCCCGCGCCAAAACCTGTTCGTTTGTGATGACTTGATCGATAGAATTGATAGGGCCATTGGGAACGCCGGCTTGATCCAATAACAACTGCCACTCTTCAGTGGTTTTTTCCAACATTTTCTCTGCCAAAATTGGGCGCAACTGCTCATAGTTTTTATTGCGATCTGGGTTCTTCGCAAATAAAGGATCAGCAATAAGTGCCACAAGGTTAGCCACCTCACAGAATTTTTTCCAAAGAGCATCGTTGCCAGCCGCGACGACAATTTGAGAGTTTGATGTGTCGAAAGGTTCAAATGGAACAATGGAGGTATGCCGATTGCCCGCAGGCTTTGGCACTTCATTTGTCACGACGTACCGCGCGATGGCGTTTTCAAGCATAGCCACTTGGCAGTCCAGCATCGCCACATCGACCTTTTGACCGATTCCTGTGTGATGCCTATGGTTAATAGCTGCCAAAACGCCAATGGTGGTGAATAGACCTGCTGCGATATCGCCAATAGAAGGTCCAACCCGGGTTGGTTCGCCGTCTTTAGGGCCTGTGATGCTCATGATGCCCCCCATAGCTTGTACCACACCATCATAGGCCGGCCGAAGGCTATAGGGGCCTGTATGTCCAAATCCAGAAGCCGCTGCATAAACTAACTTCGGATTGATTTCCTTTAAGGCGTCATAGCCAATGCCCAGTTTCTCCATGGTCCCTGGTCTGAAGTTTTCCACAATAACATCCACCTGTTTGACCAGATGTTTGATAATTTCAATGGCCTTTGGGTTTTTTAGATCCAGTGTCATGCTGCGTTTGTTGCGGTTGAGGCTCATAAAATAGGCACTTTCACCATTTTGATAAGGTCCAAAATGCCTGGCATCATCTCCTTTTCCCGGAGATTCAATTTTGATGACATCGGCGCCTAAATCCCCGAGCATCATGGTACAATAGGGGCCTGCCAATACCCGCGTCATATCTAAAACCTTTAAACCTTCCAATGGTCCCATAGTAACCTCCTTCAAAAGTAGCTGAACAATGACAGAACGCCTGCTAAACCATGGTTGATCCATTGCTTTGCATTGCTCTCCCATTATTCAGCTAGTGTTCAGTCCTTGTTATGCGCTTTTTTTATTTATCATCAAATGCGACAATTCTACAAAATGCGGATTCTCCACCTTGGAATTTCCACGGGAAGCAGCCGACGACGAGTCTTTTATTGAGTACTTCATTTAACTGCCCGCCAAGATTCTCTGCGTGAATAATTTCATCCGGCTTTTTAAAGACGTGAATGTGCATCGCTTGATACGCTTCAGGCCATGGATAGATTTCATCGAGTGATTTGCCGTATTTCTTTTGCAAATAAGCATCACAAGCCTTGGCTTCGCCTGGTTCCCAATCCCTAATTTTTGTATTCATGGGATGATCTGCCGAACCGCAGTCCACGCCGATCCATTTAATCTTCATTTTCTTGACCCAATCAGGAAAATCCATAGAAGGTCCAGGGTGTCTGAGCATATAACGTCTTTCATCTGCCTCTGGTTGGTCCCAACCATATTTATGGTAGCCTGTATTAATAATGAGGATATCCCCTTCTTTGACTTCGACCCTATCCATAATATCCTGTGGCGTATAGATGGCAAAGTCTTCAGCCATATCTGACAAGTCTACAACCACTGCTGTTCCACATAATTTTTCAAGTTCGATAGAAGCGATATCTCTTCCGGCTGTATCAAAATGTAGCGGTCCATCTAAGTGCGTACCAATGTGGTTAGAAGTCGTAATCAATTGACCATTGGCGCCGTTTGGTGACAATCTTTTAAAGAATTTGACTTGAAGCGGCTCATAAGTTGGCCAAGGGGGTGTCAAGTGACTTGTGTTCTGTGATAAATCATACATTTTTACATTTTCCCAAAATTTCATGTGGTGCCTCCTTGTTTTTTGAGTTTATTGTTGTGTGTGCGGAAAGCTTATACTTATACTATACCCTCTTTTTCCATCAGCTCAACAAAAGCTTCAAGTGCATCTTCAAAACATTTCATAGGGGGTCTCACTAAGCCTGCGCCTACTTGACCGATGCCAGCGTTCTTATGGGCTATGCCCGTATTGATAATGGGGAGTATTTGGGTTTCGATGACCTTTTGAAGTTCAATGCCCGTTGGCGTGCCTCTGAAATTCATGGAGGGCATTTTGTATGCGGCATTTTCTTCCTCAGTGATCTCGTACATGCTCGTCGTAAAGTTGATAGCATCCTGCGGTGTACCGCCGACAAACTGTACAATAGCAGGTGCAGTCGCCATGGCAAATCCGCCTATGCCGCTGGTTTCCGTAATAACCGAATCTCCAATATCAGGGTTGGCATCCTCAAGGCTATACCCTGGGAAGAACAACCCGTCTATAAGTTCTGCTGGCGCTGTGAACCACCGCTCTCCTAAACCGGATACGCGAATGCCAAACTCAGTGCCATTTCTGGCCATGGCGTAAATAATGGTGGAGTATGGGATGTTTCCCACAGGGTCCAAGGCCGATTTCGCCGCTGGCATAGTCAAATTGAGGAAGAAGTGATCATTGGAATGCATAAATTTGAGCACATCTGATTTATCTTCATTGGTGAAGTCCGTCAATACAATATATGGGGCAATTTCGCGAATAAAGAGGGATGTACCTGCTTTATTTCTATTATGGCCTTCATCCCCCATTTGCACCACTTGAGCAATCAGCGATTTTAAATCAATGTCACCTCTAAGCTTGAGGGCTTCCTTTAAAACGGGAGCCAAAATCTTTTCCATCCACTTGAGTCGATCAATAACTTCCTCGCTATACGCGCCATACCTGAGGACTTTCCCCAAGCCTTCGTTCAATGTGCAATAGGCATAATTGCCAAATGCTTTGTTTTGAATAATCCACACAGGCATAGAAGCCGTGACAACGCCTGCCATAGGACCCACTGCCTGATGGTGATGACAAGGGTCAAATTTGATTTCACCTGACATCGCCAAAAGGGTAGCTTCTTCTTCATTAGATGCCAAACCTTCATAAATCAAGCCCCCAATAACAGCACCTTTTAGCGGTCCACTCATGTTTTCCCAAGCGATAGGGGGGCCGGCATGCAGAATCGTTTTCTTGTCCATATTGGGAATACTGGTAAGGGCCACACCGATACCGACTAAAGTGGGTTGTGCCTTTTGTAAATTTTCCATGGCCAATTGATTGGCCTTTTGAATGAGCTCTTGCACTTTTTCATCTCCTCTACTTTCTATTCGATTTCAGTTTGTTGAGTAGCGCTATCATTTTAGGATTGCCACCTGCACGCGGTCGCCAATTCATCTGTATAGTCTCGACGTTCTGAGCCTTTAAGTCCTTATAAAAAGCTTCCAGACCCATATTGATCACCTTAAGCTCTTTTGTGAATAGCTGATTAATTTTATGCATGCTCTCCCTCGCTTCCACTCGCCATTAAACGTGTCATTATTTTTTGAACAAGTCTGACTGCCTGAGCGTTTGAAGGCATAACGATGATGCCTTGTTCCTCAAGCGATAACTGTGAAGCTTTTAATCCTTGCGGATCGGCCTCAGTGCCCGTTATAGAAGCGACAACCACCAATTCTTTTCCTTTTGCCTTGAGTTTTGCTTTAACCTTTTGCATACTTTCGGCAACTTCGCCCGCCGGGTCTTGATGTGAACCGTACCCTAAAACAACATCTATCAGTACAACTGCAACCGCCTCATCAATATCCGAAAGGAATCGGTCCGACCGCGTCGATGGATCAATCATAGGATGGGGACGTCCGATTGTAAATTGGTCTTCACCAAGATCCAAGCACACATTTCCGGTGAGATGCGTCAAACTCTTCAGCTTATAATCTGGATGAAGTGGTATATTGGAATAAATCGGGCCGATGGAGTCCCCTAACATTTTCATAGCCTCGTCTGCCAACGTTCCCCCTGTATAGAGGCCTCTCAAATACTTTTGATCTGCTTTTATGGGTGCAATAGCCTGACTGACCAAGGTCTCTATTTCTGGGTTCGAAAGACTAAAGTGATCGAAAATCTCAGGCTTTTGTCCTTTAGCCAGCGCAACAGCTTTGTGTGCCGCATCCTCTAAAGTTGTACACGCGTATGCGCCAGCCTCTTTTATCATATCTGCGTCACCGCCAATAAAATCAACAACAACTGGCTTTTGGGTTTGACGGACCATACTGAGTATCTTTTGTGCAACTTCAGGAGCCGGTGGTTTCGAAATCAACACGATGATTTCTGTCATAGGATCGTTCATCAGTGCTTCCATGGCCTGAATCATCATGAGCCCACCGATTTCTGGTTTCAAATCTCGACCGCCTGTGCCAATGACTTGGGATACGCCTGACCCTAATTTGTCGATGAGTATAGAAACTTCCTGAGTCCCCGTCCCCGAAGCCCCAACGATGCCAATAGGGCCTCTTTTGATGACATTGGCAAAAGCCAGTGGTACGCCATTGATAATCGCTGTTCCGCAGTCTGGCCCCATCATCAAGAGCCCCTTTTCAACCGCTTTTTTCTTCATGCGATACTCCGCTTCGATGGACACATTATCCGAAAACAGCATGACGTTTATGTCGTGATCCAAAGCCTGCATGACTTCTTCTTCAGCATACTGGCCTGCAACAGAGACAATCATCATATTGGCATCTGGGAGCCTTTCAAGCGCTGCAGCCAAAGTGACAGGCCTGTAATCGCTTCCTGACTCTATTTTCTTTTGAGTCAACAAGGTATCCACCCTCTCCACAACCTGCTGCATAACTTCATCGGAATCCACTTCAGCAGCGATATAAAAATCGTTTGGTGATAAGTGCTCAAGTACAGTATTGGATAAATTCAAATTGACCGTGAGTTCTTTATTTAGGTCTGTTCCCATGCCTACTATAACTTCCGTGACACCTTCTATGCTTTTGATTTCTTTAGAAATCAGCATCAGTGTGACTGAATCATAGTAAGTATTTTTCCGAACCTCAAATTTGACCATTAGCTTTGTCTCCTTTTCGCATTATTCAATCGCATACGATTCATACTGTATACGCCCAGTAAAAAATCCGACCCCGATGAAGCACCGTGTTTTAAAACGTGCCGAATACTTTCCTCAAATTCTGTGTTTGTCTCAAAATAAATGCTCCTGATCAAATGTCGGTAACATTCTGAAACCTTGCCTTTTGATGCGTGTTTAATCATTTCCTCGCTGACCTTTGTCGTTCGTCCCTGACACTGTGCATTCAATTGAGTCAGAAAATTCAACACTTCTTGATCTTTCTCCTGATTCATTACCAACTGATAATAAAGCGTGATCATGACGCCAGCGAGAAAATCATCTGTCGAAGGTGTCAACCC
>JBBRGL010000094.1:0-8889 GCA_038240675.1 Peptostreptococcales bacterium | reverse complement strand
CGCTAATAATGATTAGGGTGTCAAAAGCCCGTAGTTGATCCTATTCATACCGCATAGAGTTCCGGAATGTTCAACTGGCACTCTATGCGGTATGAATATTCGAGAAACTTACTTTTGACACGCTAATAATGATTAGGGTGTCAAAAGCCCGTAGTTGATCCTATTCATACCGCATAGAGTTCCGGAATGTTCAACTGGCACTCTATGCGGTATGAATATTCGAGAAACTTACTTTTGACAGTCTAATCAATAATGAAAACCACAAAAAATGTAAACCCCAGTCAGACACCTGGGTCTGACCCTACACAAACAAAAATCAAAAGTCACAAACCGCCGATACACGAACAGTTTTTAATGGTTTCCGTAGGGATGGACCCGTGTGTCCATCCGGCCTTTGAATTTTAAAACGACTTAGTTTCTCTGTGTTTTAGCGGTGATTGAAGAGTAACAT
Organism: Peptostreptococcales bacterium; assembly: GCA_038240675.1. GTDB lineage: Bacteria > Bacillota > Clostridia > Peptostreptococcales > Acidaminobacteraceae > JBBRGL01. The sequence continues at coordinate 8,438 of JBBRGL010000094.1, read as the reverse complement.
TCCATTCATCTTTTTAAGCACTGCAACCCAAAGCCAAATTTTGCCATGAAGCATGTGACACTCACTAAAAAAAAACAACCTCAAAGGTTAAAAACCCGGTATTTGTCTCTAGATCCAAGCCCTTTTGCGTCCTTATGCTCCTTGCCCTTACCTTTCGCGTCCTTAGCGATAAGTCTTTTGAATGGGTTTTAAGCAGAGGGGTACACCGTTAATTAAATACTTCTTATCCCTTCACATCAAAGGGCTTTTTCTTTTCATCTTCGAAGTTCGACAATTGTTTATAGAGCATATCTGCTATACCCATCTGTCTGCCTTCTGCCATTTTTTTTGCAAGTTCTTCGTCGTACATGCCTTCAAACATAGAGCGTCCCTGACTTTTTTCAACGAGTCCACCATCTTGAACGGTATCTCTCATAGACTTCAGCAGGATCTGCACAAAGACTGCTTCGAATTCTTCAGTCGCTTTTTTTAAACCTGCTTTGTCTTTGCCGGCTATAGCTTTTTCGATGGAGGATTGAAAACCTTTGACTTTATCATCGCTCAGCGCTTGATCAACTTGAGCTTGAGGAATGCCTGTTGAACTACTGACCAAAGATTGAATTGCACTTATTGACATAAGACATCACCTATCTTTTTAAGTTATTTTGTGGTCAATAAGCGATAATGTCCTTGGTACTGGATGAGACCCCAAGGCAATCACACGCATACCACCGTCCCACTACCGTCCCACGCGAAGCTCCGAACTTCTTTTCCTATTCACTATTCCTTGCTAATGCTGCGGTATTTTAGGACATCTTAGAACACACATCAAAGACATCACCTATCTTTTTAAGTTATTTGCAAGCTCAAGCATCTGATCCGACGTTTGAATAGCTTTTGAATTGATTTCATATGCACGCTGTGCAGCGATCAGGTTGATCATCTCTTCCACCACTTGAACGTTACTCATTTCTAAATAACCTTGTGTGATCTCTCCCGCTGAACCTGCTTCACTGGTTATCGCTTCCCCAGAAGCAGTCGTTGTTGAGTATAAATTGCTTCCCAAAGCTTGAAGTCCTGCTGGATTCGTGAAGTTCACGAGTTTGAGAGCGCCAAGTTCTTCAAAAATCTCTGATCCATCACGTTTTGCGGTGATGACGCCGCCTTTGTCAAAACTCAACTCGCGAATACCTGTTCCGAGTTCAATATCGCCGTCAAGTCCCTGAACATAAAATCCATCAGAAGTTGTCAGTCTTGAGACATCCCCGTCTACGGATATTTTAAAAGTGCCATCTTTGGTATACCGCTCGTTTCCATTTTCATCGACGACTGTGAAAAAGCCTTTCCCAGTAATGGCCACATCGAGGTCATTGCCTGTCTCCATCAAATTCCCCTGAGTGAAACTTCTGACCGTCGCAGAAATTTTGACACCATGACCGATTTCAATGCCAACTGGGCTACCAAAATTATCAGTATTGTCCATTTTGCGCAGTTTTTCATAGAGCAAGTCCTTAAATTCAGTCCTTTGCTTTTTAAATCCAGCGGTATTGACGTTTGCCAAATTGTTGGATATGTTATCAATGGATAATTGAATATTCTTCATCCCACTTGCTGCTGACCATAGTGCGCGCATAACTTACCTCCCTAAATCAGTCAATAATTTTTCCATTGTTGAATCATACGACGTAATAATGCGTTGATTGGTTTCATAACTTCTATAGAGTCTGAGAAGCTCAATCATTTCAGTAATTGAACTGGTGTTTGAACCTTCTAGTGAACCTTGAACGATTTCCCCCGAAAAAGGCTGATCTTGTATAGGTTTAGTCATTTTATACATACTCTGTCCTATCTTAACCATGTTTTCAGTATTGAGAGGATTGATCATTTTGAATTTATCCACTACTACGCCATTTTCAGCTATTTCACCAAACTTATTAACCACAACATCGTCACTTTTAAGAACAATTGGTCCATTAGAACCTATAACTTTATATCCCTCTGACGTCACAATTTCAAAGTCTGCATTGATCTTAAAGGCTCCATTGCGCGTATAACGATTACCTGCAGGTGTTTCAACTTCAAAAAAACCCTTTCCCTCGATAGCTAAATCGAGAGGATTGTCGGTCACTTGCAAATCTCCTTGCTCAAAATCCGTCGAGATTCTTGAAACGCGTATTCCTGAATTCATGGTTCCAATCACGTTCACACTTGGGTTGAAAAGCAACTTGTCTTTGACCTGCCCCCCAACCAATACCTGACCATTTTCATCCACTGTAAACTTCTCTTGTCCTACAAAAACCTTGCCTTTGGCGCCTTGAACAAGATTTCCTTCACCTTTCATCGGTTCACGATTGTCATTCAAATAGTAGGTGCTTAAATAGCCTTCTTCATTTGCTCTAAATTTTAAAGCTGAGTTATTGCTAATGCCTTCATCATTTTTTACTCTAAAATAGCCTCTGGTTGTGGTGACTGAATACAGTTCATTTTCATCAGTGACCTTTATTGGACTCACAGAATTGTTATTTTTGACAGATTGACCATTGAGCTTGCTGATTAAAACATCATTGAAGGATTCTTGTGTCGTAAAATCCTTTTTATATGAAAGCGTACTTGTATTTGAAAGATTGTTGCTGACGACATCGATGGCAGTTGTATTGCCAATCATTCCAGTCCCCGCAATATAAAGTCCCCTAAACATATGAGCCTCCTCTATAATTCTAAAATATATATCGGCGCATTTGGACATTTTCTTCAATAAAAAAGGGAACTATTCACCCAAGGGCCAATTCTGCTGCACTTTTGTGCTTTTAGAGGCGGGAGGGCGCTGAGACCCTCCCCTACCAGAGCGGAGATCACAAGCAACGATTTAAAATTGGTAATTACTTGTAGGGGAGGGTCTCCGTGCCCTCCCAAATCACTCCTCTTCCATCCTTCGACCGTTTCCGCTAGGCCCGCTGGCCACATCCACAAGCATCCGGGCAACTGTGATGTGCTGCCCCTAGGGCTGAAATCACATTTCTCTACTCTTTCTTCAGCGAACAGCTGAATAGCAACAAAAAACACACTGTCAAAATTAAAAATGCATGCAGATAAAATTATCCCGCATGCATCCATTTGTGTTTTTTCATATTTTGCGCTCCAAAGGAGCATGTGAACAGCGTATCGATTCGGCGAGCTGAATTATCTTCTGATTCAGCACATTCAAGATTAGGGTGTCAAAAGCCCTAGTTGATCATATTCATGCTACATAGAGTTCCGGAATGTTCAACTGGAACTCTATGTAGTATGAATATTCGAGAAACTGGCTTTTGACACCCTATTCAAGATTAGGGTGTCAAAGCCCTAGTTGATCAAATTCATGCTACATAGAGTTCCGGAATGTTCAACTGGAACTCTATGTAGTATGAATATTCGAGAAACTGGCTTTTGACACCCTAATCATTTAATAATGATAATTATTCTTCTTCGTATTTGCTTTTTCCAAAAGATCTAAATGTTCGAGACTCATTCCAGTGCCTTTTGCTACACACGAAATGGCATCTTCTGCAATATACGTCGGTATGCCTGTCCTTTTTTCAATCAATTTGTTGAGGCCGTGCAGTAATGCACCACCGCCTGTCATAACTATACCCCTCGTGCTGATGTCAGAAGCCAGCTCTGGTGGCGTTTTTTCTAAGACGGCATGTACTGCGTCACAAATAGCATTGACAGGCTCCTGAAGGGCTTCCATCATCTCTTCGCCTGTGATAGTTTTGTTTTTAGGAAGTCCTGTCACCAGGTCTCTCCCTCTGCAATCCATTTTAACTTCTTTAGATCTTGGATAAGCTGTTCCTATATTGATCTTAAGCTCTTCCGCTGTTCTCTCACCAATGAGAAGATTGTGATTCTTGCGCATAAACTTAATAATGGCTTCATCAAATTTATCCCCTGCTACCTTTATGGACTTGCTCACAACCACGCCACCTAAAGAAATCACAGCAATGTCAGATGTTCCGCCACCGATATCAATGACCATACTTCCATCGGGCTTATAAATATCAAGCCCTGCTCCTATTGCCGCTGCTATAGGTTCTTCAATTAAATATGTTCTGCTTCCACCCGCTTCAATAGTGGCATCAATGACAGCACGCCGCTCAACTTCAGTCACACCACTTGGCACACACACCATTATTTTTGGTCTAAAAAAACGTCGTCTACCGCACGTTTTGTTGATAAAGTGCCTCAACATACGCTCCGTAATATCATAATCAGAAATAACGCCATCTTTTAGAGGACGAATGGCCACTATATTTCCAGGTGTTCTTCCAAGCATCTTTCGCGCTTCGTGTCCAACTGCAAGCACGCGATTTGTATCGCGATCAATAGCGACAACAGAGGGTTCCTGAAGAACGATTCCCTTCCCTTTGATATAGACCAATACACTTGCCGTTCCTAAATCGATACCAATTTCTGCACCAAAACCAAACATCCTTGCCTCCTCAGCTAATTCTCACGACGAATTTTCGCCCCAACAGCACGTAATTTTTCTTCTATGCGGTCATATCCACGATCAATGTGATAGATATCATAAATCTCAGTAGGCCCTTCAGCCACAAGTCCAGCGAGAATGAGTGCAGCACCTGCCCTGAGATCAGTCGCTTTTACTTTAGCACCTTCAAGTTCTTTAACCCCTTGAACAAAAGCACTATGACCCTCTATCTTAATATTGGCGCCCATTTTCGAAAGTTCACCAGCATGCATAAACCGGTTTTCAAAAACCGTCTCCATAACGACGCTGGTTCCTTCAGAAAGGGTCAAAAGTGCCATGAACTGAGCCTGCAAGTCCGTTGGAAATCCAGGATAAGGCATAGTTTTTATATCCACTCGCTTAAGGGCGCGTTCGCAGTAGACGCGAATAACATCATCATTTTCCTCTATGGTGACACCCGCTTCTCTAAGCTTTGCAATGATAGGTCTGAGATGTGAGGGCACAACGTTTTGAATGGTCAAATCTCCACCCGTCATGGCTGCAGCAATCATATAGGTTCCCGCTTCAATACGGTCGGGAATAACTGTATGTCTCGCTCCTTTTAAGGTTGTGACACCCTTGATCCGGATGCTGTCTGTACCTGCTCCACTGACTTTAGCACCCAGCTTGTTGAGGAAATTTGCAAGATCAATGATTTCAGGTTCTTGAGCGGCGTTGTCAATAACTGTCAAGCCTTCTGCAAGCACTGCAGCCATCATGATGTTTTCCGTAGCGCCGACACTTGGAAAGTCCAAATATATATTGGCACCAATGAGTTTTTCGGCTACCGCTTCTACATAGCCATGACCAAATTCAACGTGGGCTCCAAGCGCAACAAAACCTTTAATGTGAAGATCAATTGGTCGACTCCCAATAGCGCAACCCCCTGGTAGAGGCAGTCTTGCCTTTCCATAGCGAGCAAGTAAGGGTCCCATGATATAAAAAGAAGCTCTCATGGACTGAACCTGCTCGTAAGGCGCCTCATATGAAATAATTTCAGGTGTTTCAATCTCCATCACACCATCATTATACGTTACTTTAGATCCCAAAGCTTCGAGTACTTCCGTCATGCACTGAACATCGCTAAAAGCCGGCACTTCTTCTAAAATGCATTTCTCCGGCGCCAGTATGGCAGCAGCCATTATGGGAAGCACAGCATTTTTAGCACCTGTTACTTTAATTTCACCTCTTAGTGGGCCGCTTTTTTCTATAATAAATCTAGACATTTCGTCACCTCAGCATAAATTGCGTTAAAGATACGCCTGTTGCAAGGCTTGTACTTTGAGTCCATCATTCTGACTCAAAATCATTTCCATGGGCGCACAAAAAAGCATTAGCCCAAACTCTAACAGTTTATTATAGCATAGAAAAAAAAATGCGTCTAGAAGAAGGAAATGTCAAAACGCAAAAATTCTGAACGATAAGCGATAATGTCCTCTTGCAACGCAAGGGATTATGTCTTCTGAATAGCAGATTGGTTAGGGTGTCAAAAGTCCGTAGTTGATCTTGTTCATACTGCATATAGTTCCGGATTGTTCAACTGGAACTATATGCAGTATGAATATTTGAGAAACTTGCTTTTGACACCCTAATCCTTGAATAGAGTACACAAATCATTAGAGTACTGTGATTGGAACTGGATGAGACCCTAAAACAATTACCCGAATACTACCGTCCCACTACTGCCCCACGCGAAGCGCCGAACTCCCCAACTGATCACTATGCCATACGAATGCTGTAGTATTTCAGGACATTTTCGAATACACATCACAAAGAAGGAAATGTCAAAACGCAAAAATGGGACTAAAAAGGGGCTGTATCAAAAGCAAAAACTTTTGATACAGCCCCTTTTCTTATATTAGTTCTTACACTCTTTTGCGCTCCAAAGGAGCATTCGGCCAGCACAGCGATTCGGCGTCCCAAAGGGACATTCGGCCAGCGAAGCGATTAGGCGGGGATGAATCGACTTTTGATACAGCCCCTTTTCTTATATTCTGTCGTGGTTCAAATGATTTCCGTAGACGTTCACTCGATTGATAGATCTGAGGAGTGCAGCTTTAGCTCTCTGAACGTCGAGTTCTTTGCCATCTTGACTCAATCGTCCCTCAGCGCGTTCCTTAGCCTCATTAGCACGAGAGGCATCAATTTCATGTGCCCATTCTGCAGAATCCGTTACAATGATCACTTTATTGTCATCAATGTTGATGAATCCTCCTGAACAAGATGCCACACTGACTTTTTCGCCATTTCTCAACTTGAGTTTCCCGACTGAAAGCGGTGCAACAAAAGACTCATGGTCTCTCAAAACACCCATGTCCCCTTCAGTTGTTCGCACAATCAACATCTCAACTTGACCATGGAAAAAATTGCGATCAGGCGTTACGATTGTGAGTTCAAATCCTTTTTCCATAAGCCCTCCCGATTAAAGCGTTCTCGATTTCTCCACCGCTTCTTCAATGACACCTACATAGAGGAATGCCGCTTCAGGTAAGCTGTCGTGTTTGCCATCCAGAATTTCTTTAAAGCTTCGCACTGTCTCTTTGAGCGGTACGTATTTACCCGGAATACCAATAAATTGTTCTGCGACGCTAAAGGGCTGTGACAAGAATTTTTCAATCCGTCTTGCGCGACCAACGACAATTTTATCTTCATCGGACAATTCGTCCATTCCTAAAATAGCGATAATATCCTGTAATTCTTTGTATCTCTGGAGTATTTTTTGAACGCCACGGGCTACTGCGTAGTGTTCTTCACCGACGACATCAGGCGAAAGAATACGCGATGTGGAATCCAGTGGATCGACTGCTGGATAAATACCTTTTTCAGAGATTTTACGAGACAGCACTGTCGTTGCATCCAAATGGGAGAACGTCGTTGCTGGCGCTGGATCCGTCAAGTCATCCGCAGGCACATAGACTGCCTGAACTGATGTGATTGATCCTCTGCTGGTAGACGTAATGCGCTCTTGTAGCTGACCCATATCCGTCGCAAGTGTCGGTTGATAACCAACAGCACTTGGAATACGGCCAAGGAGGGCGGAAACTTCAGAACCCGCTTGTGTAAATCTAAAGATATTGTCTATGAAAAGAAGAACATCTTTGCCTTCTGAATCCCGGAAGTATTCAGCCATCGTAAGTCCTGTGAGACCTACGCGCATTCTAGCTCCAGGGGGCTCGTTCATCTGACCAAACACCATTGTCGTTTTGTCGATAACGCCAGATTCGATCATTTCGTGGTAAAGGTCATTGCCTTCACGTGTTCTTTCACCAACGCCTGCAAAAACAGAAAGGCCACCGTGCTCTTTGGCGATATTATTGATAAGTTCTTGAATCAAAACTGTTTTGCCAACACCTGCTCCGCCAAACAGTCCAATTTTTCCCCCTTTAACATAAGGGCACATCAAATCAACTACTTTGATGCCTGTTTCAAAAATCTCAGTTGCCGTTTGCTGTTCTTCAAAAGAAGGCGCTTCTCTATGGATTGACCAATGATCTTCGCTGACGATCTCTTCTTTGTTGTCGATAGCCTCTCCGAGTACATTGATGAGGCGGCCAAGTGTCGCTTTGCCTACAGGCACCGTTATTGGATGCCCCAAAGAAGTTGCTTCCACACCGCGTACAAGTCCATCTGTACTTGACATGGCGATACAGCGCACTGTGTTATCCCCTACGTGCTGGGCAACTTCAGCGACTATACGCAAGTTATTGTATTTTATTTCGACTGCATCATAAATGTTTGGCAGGCTGTCAGCGTCAAATCGTACGTCTACTACCGCACCGATGACCTGAACGACTTTACCGATTAATTGAGCCATTCGCTTACACATCCTTTCACTCTGGATATTTTAGATCCCAACTGCGCCCTTAATACTAGGGGAGTTGACCGTTATTCTAATGCGTTTGCGCCGCCCACAATTTCAGAAATTTCCTGGGTTATGGCCGCTTGTCGCGCT
>JBBRGL010000093.1:0-8928 GCA_038240675.1 Peptostreptococcales bacterium | reverse complement strand
TAATCAATCTGCTATTCAGAAGACATAATCCCTTGCATTACTATTGGACATTATCGCTTATGGTTCAGACGACTGTGTCCTGTTTACACTTTATTCTTTAACAAATCTCGTATTTCTGATAAAATCACAATGTCTTCGGATGGAACCGCTAGTGCAGCTGCTGCTTCAACCCGAACTTCCTTTTTCTTAAACTTGTTGAGCAGTTTGATCACCATAAATATTGAAAGTGCAATCAGTATAAAGTCAAAAACATTTTGCAAAAAAGCACCGTAAAGGAGAGCACTTTCCGGAATATCGCCATCCGCAGCTTTTAACACAATTTTTAATGCCTTGAAATTCACATTTCCCAAGATCATTCCAAGAAGTGGCATGACGATATCATTGACGAGAGACGCTACAATTTTCCCGAAAGCACCTCCAATAATGACACCAACTGCCAAATCAATTACATTTCCACGCATAGCAAAATCTCTAAATTCTTTTAACATAATCCATATCCTCCCTTCAAAGCAGATTTGCTTCACCTCAACCGGAGTCTGCGAAATGCAAAAATCTGCTGTTTTACTTAAAATTCTAATCCATGATTAGAGTGTCAAAAGTAAGTTTCTCAAATATTCATACTGCATATAGTTCCAGTTGAACATTCCGGAACTATATGCAGTATGAATAAGATCAACTACGGACTTTTGACACCCTAATCAATCCATTATAACACTGTCTCTAAAGTGTGAGAAATAAAATAATTGATTGTCACCAAATCATACGTAATATTTATTGAAACATGGGTAGATTAATGTTACAGTAACGATGACTACTTATAGGTGTTTGGAGGTGTAGATTGATATTTTATCAACGTATTAAGCAACTATTAAAAGAAAAAGTGACCATAATGGTGATCCCCGGGGCGTCTGGGCAAGTCAAACAAGTCAAGCTTTTTAAAGCGATGATTTTTTCAGTCATTTTCCTCAGTCTCTCTATAGGTCTGTTTTTGACATCTTTTTCAGTGATGATGCTCACTAACAATTCGTTTTTAACACAAAAAAACAAGTCCTATGCCAATGAGCTTTCTTATAAATCAGACGCTCTGACTCAAATGAATACGGTGATTACGACTAAAAAAGAAGAAGTTGTCGCACTCACGGACCAGGTTAAACTCACAGCAGATTATTACGACAATAAGCTCAGCGAATTGACTGAGCTCGAAAAACGTGTGGGAACACTGATCAGTATGCTTGATGCGCCTAGTGGCTCTTCTTTAAAGACCCCTATTAGCCGTTCCGGCGATTTGATAGCGCGATCTTCAAGCAACGCCCCTTCAAGCATTGAAGATGTCCAAAACTTAAATGAACCCGATGAAATCGCTGGCTTAATTGAACAGCAAATGGCACTCTATGACGATATGATCGCAGATGTAGAAGATACCCTTACTTTTCTTGACTGCAAACCTGATTTGAAACCAACCGAAGGCCGATTCACTTCGCCATTTGGGACTCGTCGCGATCCTGTTTCGAACAAACTCAATTTTCACAGAGGCATTGATTTAGCCAACAAAGAAGGTACAGCTATACATGCGGCAGGAACTGGCGTTGTTACCTTCGCCGGTTGGAATGATAGTTATGGCAATATCGTCGTCATCTCTCATGGATATGGTTATAAATCTGTCTATGCCCACTTATCTAAAATAAGCGTAGAAGTCGGCACCAAAGTGAACAAAGGCGATGTTATCGCTAAAATGGGCGGCACCGGTAAAAGCACGGGGACTCACCTTCATTTTGAAGTCCATTTTGAAGGCGTCCAAATCGATCCTATGAAAGTACTTTCAAGTAAAGGGGAATAATCCTATGTTTAAAGGTGTAAAAAAAGAGCAGCCTTCGCCGAGTTCCTTTGATGTCTTATTGGGCAAAACAGCTGAATTTACGGGTTCTATCACTTGTGAAGGTTCCATTCGTATCGACGGCAAAGGCGTGGGCAATGTCATCTCAAAAGGCGATGTCCTCATGGGTGTCGGATCAAAACTCGAAGGCAATATTGAAGCCAACAACATTGAGATATCCGGCGAAGTTCACGGCAATATCAAGGCAACTGGTGCTTTTCGCATCTATGAATCTGGTGTTTTATTTGGAGATATTAACGTTTCTAGCTTTGTCATTGACGAAGGCGGTGTATTTGAAGGCGAGTGTCATATCAATACAAAAGGCCTTAAACAAACCCTGTCCTCTAAAACGATCGATCTGCCCTTAAAAGCAAATTTTGATACAAAACCAGATGCCACAAAAAATGAAGACAAGTCAAAAAACAATTTGAACGCGACTATTCAATCTGAAAAGAAACCATCCGCATAAAAATAAAAAATGCAGCAATCACGCATTCAGTGATTGCTGCATTTTTTATTGACTACCCTTTGAGCTGATCAAATTTCGCTTTGAACAAATCGCCTAAAGTTACATTTGTATCTCCTGCGGGTTCAAGATACGTTTCAAAATTTCCATCCGCTTGCTCAAGGCAGCTGAGGACAACTTGTCTACGGTCCTGATCAAAATCGATTATTTCGGCCTTTATTAAATCCCCTGCTTTGTAATGCTTGGCAAGTTGCATGTTTTCATCTTTTAAACCAAGCTCACTTTTATGAATAAAACCAAGTGCACCTGATGGTAATTCTACTTTCAAGCCAAAAGGTAAAATGCCCCGTATGCGACATTCTAACTGCTCGCCTATTGTAAATGCTGTATCCATATCATCGTTGGGGTTTTGTATCAGGTCTTTTAGACTCAGAGAAATCCGCTGTGCTTCCGTTTGGATCGACCGCACTTTCACACTAACCTTCTGCCCTACAGTCAAAACTTCTGCCACATCACTGATGTGTTTCCATCCCAGCTCACCCATTGGAATAAGACCTTCTATGCCACCGAGGTCCACAAAAGCACCAAAAGTCATGAGCTTTGTGACGACGCCTTCTACTACTTCTCCTTCAACCAGTGATGCAAGTCTTTCTGACCGATCAATTACCCTCTGGTTGTCGAGTAAGATGCGACGCGATACAACGAATTTCTTGTCTCCATACTCTGTCACTTGAACAAGCTGAGGAACTTCAAACAAAATGGCGGAAGAGGTATCACGCATAATGCCTGATTGAGAATGGGGCATGAAGCCTTGTGTTGTGCCAAAGGCAATTCGGTAGCCCCCTTTAATTTCTTCAAGTACACGAATTTCCACAGCTGTCTGTTTTTCAAAGGCAGACTCAAGAGCCGTGCTCTCTACCTGACCTAGAGCTTTTTTAATTGAGAGTTCGATGTAGCCATCTGGGTGATGGGGGTGTGTAACGACCGCAGAACACTTTTGACCAATTTCAAAACTGTCTTTTAAAGATATCCCAGAAGCCACCCCTGACTCTGCCTTTGGTACAATGGCATCTTGAGCAAGTTCCAAGCCCACTACTAATTCGCTCTCTGTCATACTGACGATAATGCCTTCAACGATATCCCCACGCTCTAACCTTTTGAAACTATTGTCTATTTCCTCTAAAAAATCCGCCATTGAAAGTTCTTGTTCCACAGGATGCACCTCATTCTTGATTTTTGTCCAGTTTAAGACCTGGCATTTTTTTTTCTAAATCTTTCACTATTTCATGCAATTCTGACGCTAAGGCCCTGATTTCATCCTGAGCATGTTTCTCTTTTCTTAGCGTGATAAAATGTGCCAATCCATAGGCATTTGCAAAGAAAGAAACACGTCTAACATTGCAGTTGAGCACTGCGTAGGGCGCTAGACTCTTTAGACCCGCATTCCATAGGGATTCATACAGTGCGATTGACTTTTGATAGAAAGCCTTCATGATTATTTCGATTTGCTGTGCTTCATAGGTGCCTCTGTGTTTCACTACTTCCTCCGGAATGAGTATCCCATAAGCCACATCAGGAAGCTTCAGTGTCACATCAAATGCGCGGTGACGGATAAACTGGTGATGTGCGCCCTCAGACATATAGAGATCCACATCTTTGCCAACACTCCTAAATACATTTGGCAAATCATCAAATCGCGTCATAAGTTCAAGATTTCCGAAGCGCTCAAGTCTTTCAAAATTGCCAATAATATCACTTGTGGCAACCGCAACCGGTGCGTCATAACACTTGAACTTGTCCGTAATGACTTCTCTGTTATAAAAACTCGCTACTAGGCTTTTAAGGTAGGGGCTAGGTTCAACATGGCGCACCATGCCTACAGAAACCTTTTCAGCCTCCTTTTTCATCAGTTGAGCTGTGCTTAAAATCTCATCATTCAAACCTTCGTAGGCGAATAGCTCGCTTAACGCATTACAAAACGCCCTCAAGTTGCTCTGCATACCCATGTTTGCTTTTGCCGATAGGGGCAAGAGATTCCTTGCATTTTCAAACGCTTTTAGTGCAACATCCCGTTCAGAGAGCTCTGGATATTCCCTCGAAAAAAGAGCGATAAAGAGTTGATTGGTCTCATCATACCGCTGAAAAGCTTCCTCACAAAATTCTTGGTAGGCCTTTAGTATTTCGGGGTATTGAATAAGTTCAGAGGGGATGTAACATTCTTTTGGAGGATTGTACCTTAAGCTATATTCAATATAACTCATGTATTTATAGGGTTGAACCGTTTCTAGAATTTCTGTAAACCATCTTGACCTATTCTCAAAGCACATTTGAAGTGTATCTAACTCTTTAATAGAGGAATGTCCATAATTGACTCCCCATTTTTCCATAAAGCCATTGGCAACGACTACAGAGTGGTTGAACTGCTCGTAATAATTTTCCTTAGGAAGATTGACAAGATCATCTTCAACCATTTGGATCAAATCTTCTCTAAAACTCTCCTTTTGCCGTGAAACCTTGCTCATGAGCATTGCGCCTAGAACGGAGGGCACTAAAGGGATAAATACATCTTGGTCTCTGTTTGTCATTAGATTTGAATAGTTTGACATCGATGTTCCACCTTTATTTTAAATTCCAAAATCCATTGATTTCATTTTAGCACAAATAGGGTTAGAGGGTCAAAAGAAAGGTTCTTTATTAGACAGATGAATTGATCTTATCCACTAAAAGCTTTTGACTCCTTGACCAAATATGATAAAATGCTAACATGTAAGCGTCTATTTCTTCACACCAACAGGAGGTTCAATTGGTTATACCTTGGGAGCAACTTATGCAGCTGTTATTGTCATTTATCTTAGGCGGACTTATTGGATTTCAACGAGAAAGCATCAATAGACCTGCTGGTTTTCGAACGCATATTCTCGTTGCCTTAGGCTCGACACTTGTCATGCAGACGAGTTTTTATGTGTTTGATGCTTACCATACCATGACGACTATTGATCCTATGAGACTCGGCGCTCAGGTCATCAGCGGGATGGGCTTTCTCGGTGCAGGAACCATCATTAAAGAAGGCTCCTCCGTCAAAGGGCTGACAACTGCTGCAAGTCTCTGGGCCGTCGCCTGCATAGGCCTCGCCATCGGCACTGGATTTTATGTAGGTGCAATCATCACCACAGCCCTCATCTATTTCATATTGGCATTCTTTATGGACATTGAAAAAAGGTTTAAATCCTCAAAAGGCCTGACAAAACTTCGCCTATTATCCTCGCAGCGCTCAGGCCAATTAGCTCTTATTGGTGAAACCCTTGCAAAACTTGACGTCGAAATCGAGGATGTCATCGTCAGTGAAACCAACGAAAAAAACACCGAACTGGTATTGACCCTGTCTCACAAAAAAAACGTCAAGAAGGCATCCATTATCATGACCCTCAGTGAATTAGAGGGCATCAAGGAGATTCAAGGATGACCCTTCTTGAAACGGCCAGCAATGCCTTAAAAGTTGATTCATGCGCTTCAGACACTGCAATTGAATTTTTATTTGCTACCTTACTAAAAAGCATTCACCAATCTGTAGAAGAACTCGAGGCCATGAGTCCCACGCGGATTCTCTTAAAGCCTCTCCTTCATAAGTTAAAAGGTGAATTATTGAGTTTGAATTTAGATATTTGATTAGGGTGTCAAAAGCCCCTAATCAATCTGCTATTCAGAAGACATAATCCCTTGCGTTACAAGAGGGCATGATCGCTTATTGACCACAGACGTAAATCTGAATGCGTGTCAATTGCTTTCTATTTTAAGTGGGTTGTGTTAGAATAAAAGCAGCTATACATTGTGCTGAAAAGGGGTTTTAATATGAAGGACCAAAGAAAAATTTATATTTTACTCTCCTACACGGGTACTTTCCCCAGTAGAATGATTAAACTCTACACAAAAAAAACTTTTAGCCATGTTTCTATATCCCTTGACAAAGAGCTTACTCAGCTTTATTCTTTTGGCAGAAAATATTTGAGATTTCCCTTTATTGGAGGATTTATTCAAGAAAACCCCAAAATAGGCGTTTTCGCACTTTATCCAGACACGCTCTGTCGCCTCTTTGAAGTCACTGTCAGCAGAAAACAATTCTTGATGATTGAAAGAGAAATCAAAATATTTATAAGCCAAAAGGAAAAATACAACTACAATTTTGTTGGCCTTGGTGCACTGATGCTCAACCGTCGCATCGTCATGAAAGACCGGTTCTTTTGCTCACAATTTGTCGCTAAAGTCCTCGAAACGTCCAATGTCAATTTGTTTGATAAAGCATCGGAGTTCGTCACGGTTGAAGATTTCAACATCCAGTTACAAAAAAATCCTATGATTTATGAAGGCAATCTCCAGGAATACCATCATTCAAATTCAAGATAAAAAGGGGCTGTATCAAAAGTCGATCCATCCCCGCCTAATCGCTTCGCTGGACGAATGCTCCTTTGGAGCGCAGAAAAAGAAAGAATAAGATGATTAGGGTGTCCAAAGTCCTTAGTTGATCATATTCATACCACATATAGTTCCAGATGTTCAATTGGAACTATATGTGGTATGAATATTCTAGAAACTTACTTTCGACACTCTAATCATAAGATAAAACATTTTAAAAACGCATTAACTAAAAGAAGGCTGTATCAAAAATTTTATTTTGATACAGCCTTCTTTTTAGTTGCTCTCATCGTTCCTTTAGGGCCACTTCTGCCGTTTAGAACTCAGCTTGTTTAGGCGTTCTTGGGAAGGAGATGACATCTCTGATATTGGATATACCTGTTAAATACATAATTGCTCTTTCGAAGCCAAGGCCAAAACCAGCATGTTTTACACCGCCATATTTTCGAAGGTCTAAATACCACCAGTAATCCTGAGGATTTAATCCCATTTCTTCCATCCGACTGACGAGGACGTCATAGCGCTCTTCTCTTTGGCTGCCCCCGATTATTTCACCTATACCGGGTACCAATAAATCCATTGCTGCCACTGTCTTTTTGTCTTCGTTGACCCTCATGTAAAACGCCTTTATATCTTTTGGGTAATCGGTGACAAAGAGGGGCTTCTTGTAGACTTCTTCTGTCAAATAACGCTCGTGTTCTGTCTGTAAGTCACAACCCCAATAAGGCTTGAATTCAAATTCTTTGTCCGCTTTCAACAGAATTTCAACAGCTTCAGTGTAGGTGACATGGGCAAAATCAGACTGTAAAACGTGGGTCAACCGCTCAAGGAGGCCTGTATCCACGCGCTCGTTGAAAAATTCAAGTTCCTCTTTTGCGTTTTCCATCACATAGGCAATAATGTATTTAAGCATATCTTCTGCGAGTTGCATGTTGTCGTTTAAATCTGCAAAAGCAATTTCAGGCTCGATCATCCAAAACTCAGCTGCATGCCGAGATGTGTTGGAGTTTTCAGCTCTAAAGGTTGGGCCAAATGTATAAATGTCTCTAAAAGCCATGGCATAGGCTTCGCCCGCTAATTGTCCACTGACGGTTAAAGCCGTTTCTTTGCCGAAAAAATCCTTGCTGAAATCGATGGCACCTCCATCAGTATGTGGAACATTGTCTAAATCTAGGGTTGTAATTCTAAACATTTCGCCAGCACCTTCGCAGTCACTTGAGGTAATAATTGGCGTGTGGGTATAGACAAAGTTTTTGTCTTGGAAAAATTTGTGGATTGCAAATGCCGCAAGGGATCTGACTCTGAATACAGCCGAAAAAGTGTTGCTTCTTGGTCTTAAGTGGGCGATACTTCTTAAGTACTCAAAGGTATGTCGCTTCTTTTGGAGAGGATAGTCCTTGTCAGAATCTGCAGCAAGTTCAATCCTGCTGGCTTTGATTTCAAACGGTTGCTTTGCATCGGGGGTCAACTCAAGCTTTCCAGTGATAATAAGCGCTGCACTGATGGCGTATTTCCCTACCTCTTCAAAATTCTCAAGATCCTCCGAGAAAACGATTTGAACATTTTTAAAGAAAGTGCCATCATTTAATTCGATAAAACCAAAATTCTTTGAGGTGCGCGACGTACGAATCCAACCGCCAATCACGATCTCTTGATTCAAGTACTGCTCTGGTTTTAAAAATAAATCTCTGGTTTTCAACATGATTTTTCCTCCTTATATTTTAGAATGCTTGGCAAACAAACCAACAAAAAATAAAAAAAGCCCTATCTCCTTGGGGCGAAAAAGTCCGCGGTACCACCCAAATTCATAAGCACTCTTATTTTTAACGCTATGCGTCTAATCCTACTCAACCGGAGTTTTTCAGTTAGAGACTCCGAGTTGTTCTTCACATAGGCACCTTTCTTCGAGCTCACACCACCCTCGAATCGCTAAAGCCGTTGCACCAGTTACTTTTCTCATCACAGTCTATTCAGTATTCAATTGAGTAAAGTATAGCACAGGACTTGTTTTTAATCAAGCGAATGACAGTCTTTACGACATAGGCTCATCCATAAGCGATAATGTCCTCTTGCAACGCAAGGGATTCTGTCTTCTGAATAGCAGATTGATTAGGGTGTCAAAAGTCCGTAGTTGATCTTGTTCATACTGCATATAGTTCCGGAATGTTCAACTGGAACT
>JBBRGL010000092.1:0-9013 GCA_038240675.1 Peptostreptococcales bacterium | reverse complement strand
TCGACTTGCATGTGTTAGGCACGCCGCCAGCGTTCATCCTGAGCCAGGATCAAACTCTTAATTAATTAAGCTGGCTTGTTACTGTCTATGTCTTCGACTTACGTCTTGGTGTCATAGGACCTTTTCTTTTGCCTTGTCTGTGAATTCTCTTCCGAGAATTCATGATTACTCTGTTTAGTTTTCAAGGTTCAAGTTTTGCTATTTCGTCGCCGTGTCTCTTAGCAACTCCCTTATAGTATCAAAAGGTCTTATATCCGTCAACACCTTTTTTGATATTAATTCACTTTTTGAATAACTTTCTGATTTGCCATTCAACAGGAGAATTATTGCTTCATTATAAAGGGCGTCATTTTGCATCTAAAAAACCAGTAGATTTTGTTTGAACTCTGTCCTGTTTTTTTAGCGCACTCATTGCTTACCCCGAGTTAACCTGTTTAAACATTTTTTGTTTTAATTTTTGATTTTATATTTGTGAAGCAATGGGGTCTCCTAGGGTATACTGATACTATCAAGCAAAGGAGATCTTTTATGAAACTAGTTCCTGTATCACACGAGTCTTATTCTGTCATAATCAACTACTATAATACATTTAGAATTGAAGCTTCTGAGTTGAGTTTTACAAATCTTTTTATGTGGCGACACAAATATAATTTTCATTATATAATTGTCGGTGACTATCTTTGGATTTGCAATATTAAAAATGAATCCACTTATTATTTTTCTCAGCCACTGGGGGACTATTCTCAAAGTGATGCTTTACGGCTCTCAATTTTAGAACTCAAGGCAATGTTGACGGAAAAGGGCATGTCCCTTATTATCAAAAAAGCGGATATGTCCTTTATGAGTGTGCTACAAGAGTTAGATTTTAATACGGATATTCAGGAAGATCGGAATTCGTTTGATTATGTTTATGATTTTGGTGAACTTTCTGCACTTGCCGGAAATAAATATCATAAGAAGAAAAACCATATCAATAAGTTTATGAAAACAGTTCCTGATTTCACTTATTATGCCCTTACGGAAGAAACACTACCGTTGTTGAAAGAAAGCTACCATTTCTGGTTTGACGAAAATCCACGCGAGGGTTTGGAGGAAGACTCAAATTCTGAAAAGCACGCTATCGAGGAGGCGCTCAACCATTTTGAACTGTTGAATTTCAAGGGTGGCATGATACAAATCGGCGGTAAGATTGAGGCTTACACACTAGGTGAAGCGCTGAATCCAGACACTTTATTGATTCATATTGAAAAGGCCAACAATGCTTTTGCAGGTCTTTATACCGTTATCAACCAACTATTTTTAACAAATCAGACGACTGATTTTTTGTGGATCAATCGCGAACAAGACTTGGGTATTGAAGGTTTACGCAAAGCTAAATTGTCCTATCATCCCGCCTTTTTTATTGAAAAGTTTATCGTTCGTTTTTCTTAAGTCGCTTTTTATGCATGAAACGCCGTGATCTTATTGGGTACACGGCGTTTTCTTAGTCCAATGATTTTCGAAATCTTAAGATAGCGAAGGTCAACAATCCAACACTGAGTAAGGCAAGTGCGACTGTATCCCCTATAAGGTATTCAAAACCACTTCCTTTCAAGATGATGCTTCTCAGAATTTTTATGAAATAAGTGGCGGGGATTATATGTCCAAACCACTGGATGACTTTTGGCATTGCTTCTAAGGGAAACATAAATCCTGATAGGAGTACTGATGGTAACAGTGTTAGAAGTGCAATTTGCATGGCTTGAAGTTGGGTTCCGACTAGGGTTGATATGAGCATGCCAATGGCCAGTGCGCAAAATACAAAAAGTAGACCTAATAGTAAGAGCAAAGGGACGCTTCCCTTAATTGGAACGTGGAAGTACCAGGTCCCAAAGAACAGGGCTATGAGGAAATCAACAAATCCAATGACAACATATGGAATCATTTTTCCTAGCATAAGCTCTATATTTTTTAAAGGTGTAACGATGAGTTGCTCTATAGTCCCTCTTTCTTTTTCCCGCACAAATGAAAACGAGGTCAACATAATCGTGATATTTTGCATAATGATCCCAATGAGACCTGGTATGACGAATTTTGAGCTTTCCATATTAGGGTTGAACCATACCTGGGTTTTGATTCCCATATCAAGCGGAATATCGACAAGCTTTTTTTGATTTTTGAGTGCATATTGCGTCGATAGCATACTGCCGCTACTGAATATGGTCCTTGCAATCGTGGGGTCGCTGCCATCTATAATCAACTGCCCGTCGATGCCTTTATTTCTCCCGACCTCACTTGAAAACCCACGTCTTAGTACCAGACCGCCTTTTACAGTGTTGTTCCGTATCAAGTTTTCTATTTCATCTATATTGTCTACATAGGCTTTGATTTGAAAGAAATTGCTGGCGCCAAAGGCTTCGATGAGTTCTCTTGAAGCTTGCGTATGGTCGGCATCTAGTACAGCGATGGGCACGTATTCAACTTCCATTTTGACTGCATAGCCAAAGACCAAGGTGAATATAATCGGCATCATGACTGCAATGATAAAGCTGGCCTTGTCCCTTCGTATGTGTATAAATTCTTTGTAGATAATGGATTTGAACCTCAAAAAACTCATGCCTCTTCCCCCCTTTTGATAAATTTGAGTTTGTGGAAAGAGGACTCAACGGTGATGCCCATTTCATTTTTGACGTAATCGATAAAGAGGTCTTCTAATGTATCGAGCCCAGATGCTTTGATCATTTCTTTGGGTTTTCCTGTTGCAATGGTTTTGCCATTGAAGATAAAAGATACTAAATCACAGCTTTCTGCCTCATCCATATAATGCGTCGTCACCAAAACGGTGATTCCCCGCTTGGCCAATTGGAATATCAGCTGCCAAAATATACGTCTAGACACAGGGTCAACACCGGCTGTTGGCTCATCGAGAACCAGTATTTGCGGAAAGTGGATCAGAGCGCAAATCAAGGCCAACCTTTGTTTCCACCCCCCTGAGAGGTGCTTTGCCAACACATTGAGTTTCTCTTCTAGCCCCGCCATTTCGGTGAGTTCTTGGATGCGTGTTTTCCGTGTTGCTTTGTCAATTCCATATATAGAAGCAAAAAAAGTCATATTTTCGTAGACGGTTAGATCTTCGTAGAGGCCAAATTTTTGCGACATATACCCTATTTTTTGTTTTATCAATTCTGAATTGCCATATATATTGAGTCCATCAACCTCTGCCTCGCCTCCACTCGGTGTAATGACACCACACAACATCCGTATTGTGGTGGATTTTCCTGCGCCGTTTGGACCAAGCAAACCATAAATGCTTCCAGCTGGAATTGATAAATTAACGTCTTCCACTGCTTTGACGTGCCCAAATTTTTTGCTGAGCCCTCGGGTAGTAATAATAATGTTCTTACTCATTGACAGTACCCAGATTTACTGTCATAAACATTCCTGGCTTAATAGTGTGAGTGCTGTCTTCAACAGTCAAGCTTATCCGATAGACCAATTCGTGTTTGCTGTCTGTCGACTCTACATTCTTGGGCGTAAATTCAGCAACCGGGGATATAGAGTGAATGACGCCAAAACTGTCTTTTGGCAGGGATTCATCTGTAAAGGCAATCTTTTGGCCGACTTTAATATGACTCAGTTCCGTTTCGGGAACGTAAATGGTCATGTTCAGCTGATCCGTCTGAATAATTCTAAAGATAGGCGATCCCATATTCACAAATTCAAATGCTTCGTAATAACGCACTTCAACGATTCCCTCAATGGGTGATTGTATACGTGACTTTTCAATAGCCAGTTCAATTTCCTGCTTTTGAACGTCGAGGAGTTGCAAATCAATATCGATTACTTTCAACTCTTCAGCCTTTGGGCCTTGTAACTTATCGGCTATTCTTATTTGTAGGGCTTTTAAACTCGCGTCTGAAACGGCAATCTGATCTTTAATCTTCCGTTCCTTTTGAACGGCATCCTCATACTGATCACTGGATATAGCCCCAGATTCATAAAGCACCTTGACTTCAGCTGTTTTCTCGCGTTGACTAGAGGCATCTTTTTTTAAGCTCGATAATTGATTTTGACCACTCTGGAGATCTTCATAGAGGGCTTTTTCTTCATCGCCAGATATGCGATTAATCAAGAGACTTCTCTGATTTTCTAACTTGTCCATTTGGAGCGATAAACTTTGGTTTTTGAGTTCAAGACTGGATACATCCAGTCGTCCTAACTGGTCGCCTTTGTGAATGACTTGTCCCTCTACTGCACTGAGTTCAACTATTTTGCCCATATTTTCAAAAGCCAAATCCAACCCTACACCTTCGATGTTTCCTGTGTACAATTGCTGATTTTGGGCACTTGTACAGCCTGTCAAAATTAGACTGAATACCAACAAAATTGCGCCGACAATATTTTTAGTGTTGATCATTTTGCTCACCTCATCCTTAATCCATTTAAAAATAAATCAATTATTTGATCCAGTTCCTCTTCAAAAGGTCGGTTAAACGAAACACTATAGAAAAGTTCCCTCTGAACAATTGCCGCTATCGATGCCCCGACAAAGGACCTAAATGCTTCTTCTATTTGCATATCTGTCTTTATGTCTTCATTTAGATTTAGTTCGGTGAGTGTATCTTTGACGAGTAGCATGATTTTATCAAAAATGTGTGCTTTCAGAGTCTCTTTCAAATCTGGGTGGTACCGGATTTCTGCAATTGCAACAAATATAATATCAGAATGGCTTTTAAAAAATGAATAGCGTTCCATGACGATGGCCTTCAAAAGCACATCTATGGGTTGATGTTTATTGTTTTCGACAACCTCTTTGACGCTTTGCAAAACGACTTTTTCACCAAAACGCTCAATAAACGTGATGATTAAAGTTGAAAGTATAGTCTTTTTAGTGGGGAAATAGCGAAATATTGTGCCTTCTGCAACGCCAGCCAACGCGGCGATTTCTGAAGTTGTAGCCCCGTCAAATCCTTTTCTATAAAAAAGTTCTAAAGCTGCCTCTTCAATTTTGTTTTTAGTCGTGAGGGATTTTTTCATTTCGTCCTCCCATATGAGTGAGTGCTCACTTTTACTATACGCCGATTAATCCAAAAAGCAACACAAAAGTGGGCGTTAACTCACTTTTGTGTTGCTTTTCTTATGGGTTTATTGTAGTTTATTGCGTTCTTGCAGTTCGACTGATCCTTCGAGTTTTGTTTTTCCATCGCGAATATAGGTAATGCTAACAGTATCGCCCACTTTGTATTTTGCAATTTCTTGAATCAACTGCTCAATGGCATTAATTTTGACGCCCTGAAAGGCAGTAATGACATCCCCTTTGATGAGGCCTAAACGGCTAGCGGGTGAATTTGGAATAACGTCAAGAACAAGGACGCCTAAAGGTAATTCGTATAATTTGGAGGCTTCTTCATCAACGTTTCTACCTGACACGCCCAAATAGGGTCTTGAAACATATCCCTGATTGAGAAGTTGTTCAATAATAGGTTTGGCTTCATTGATTGGAATGGCAAATCCAATGCCTTCTACACTTGTATCCGATATTTTAACGGTGTTAATCCCTATAAGTTCTCCTTTGGAGTTGACGAGTGCGCCTCCGCTATTACCAGGATTAATAGCTGCATCTGTTTGAATAAGCGTTCGAACGCCTGTGTCAAGTTTGACTTCTCTATTGAGAGCACTAATGACGCCAACGGTGACAGTATCATCATAACCTAGCGGATTGCCAATGGCGATGGCAGGTTCACCAACTTTAAGTTGTTCTGAATTTCCAAATACGACAGGCACTATTGAAATCAGCACCTCATTGGGTATGATATTGCGTTCTATTTTAAGGACGGCTAAATCGCTCATTGGATCTACACCCACAAGTGTTGCTGTGTAATTGTATTTTTGATCGATAGCCACAGTCAGTTCTTTTGCATTTTCAATCACATGATTATTGGTGAGAATTAGAACACTTCCTTTATTGATATTGAAAACGACACCTGATCCAGAGCCACCAGCAGCATTATTTGTTATAGCGACGACTGATGGCCCTACGTTTTCAACAATGTCCGTAATAGTGGGCAAAGACTCACTTGAAGCCAGTTTTGCCTGAACTTCTTTGACAACTCTAGATTCTAGATAGTATGCACCTACTGTATCTTTTTTGCTTAAAAACTCCCTGTACCATGTGACCCCACCTCCGAAAGCCAATCCACCTACCATGGCTGCGATAATCACGAGAGAGACCGTCCTTAGAAAGAACACTTTTTTCCGCGGTTCTTTTGTCACTTCAATGAGGGGTTCACCTTTATTTTCATTTGAACTCACAAATTCCTCATTATCTTCGATAACGCTGTATTCACTCTGTTCTTCTTGGACTTCTTCATCGCTTTCCACATCTTCGGTTCTGATAGGAATTTCTATAGGTTTTTCTTCCAAGTCGTTCATGTGGCACCTCTTTCTTTGATTTCTCTATTTTAAGCATCTTTGATAGACACTTTGTTTTAAAAGAGGGACAGCAACTTTCACTAACAAGCAATGCCGTCCGTCCTAGTGGAACGCTGGGGGCGAAAGTCCCCTATCTTTATCTCGCCTAAACACCAAGGGGGAGGAGATGTTTACTTGATATGAATATGCTTTGGGTCGTTTTTCACTGTGACTTTTTTGAGCTTTATGGAAAGTATCCCATTTTTAAAAACCGCATCGATGCCTTCAGGTGTAATGTTGTCAATGAAAAAGCTTCTTTTTAGTTCACCACTATAGCGTTCTTTACGCAAATAATTTTCTGTGCTGTCTTCTTCTTCTTTAAATTCTCGTTTTGCCAGAATGGTCAAGTGTTGATTGCTATAAGTAATTTGTACGTTATCCTTATCAAAACCCGGTAGATCAGCTTCAATCAAGTAAGATTCGCCTTGATCTTTGACATCAACTTTAAAGCCTGTCATTTTATGATCCATGGGTGCTATAGGTGCAAAGAAATCGTCTGTGAAGAAATCATCGAAAAACCGATTGAAAATATCTTCTGAACGAATCATAGAATCAGGTTTGCGATAAGGTATTAATCTAAACATTGAAGCGCCTCCTTGTTGAAATAATCATGTAACTTTTGGGAAGTTATCAAGCAAGTTCAACTCTATATTTTTATTATAGACAGTATCTTTGACTAAACTATGAATAATGTATGAATTTTGTGGGATGATTTTATTTGCAAAATAAAAAACGCTTAGATTGCCTATACTTCACAGGGCTCTAAGCGTTCTTAATCTATTCTTTTTTGTTTTTGTTAGGTTTGTCTTTTTTGATAAACAGGCTCGTCGTCAGAGAGAATACAAACATAACACCCAGATAAACATTCGAATACACATCTATTTTTTCACTATGCGCTTCTAGAATTTCTTTGACAATGGCGAGGCCAAGGCCAGAAGATTTGCGCTCTACACCACGACTGTCGTCAAGTTTTGAGAATCTATTCCATATTAAATGCAATTTGTCTTCGGGTATATGGGTGCCTGTATTGCGAATTCCAATGAGGAGTTTCCGTTCTTTGACTTCTGTTAAGACCTCTAGAACACCATCTTCATTGACGAATTTCACAGCATTGTCCAGAAGATTGTGCACGACGCGTTCAATAAGCGCAGGGTCGCCATCGACAAAACCCGGTCTTTCGCATAACCGTAGAACAACTTCGACATTTTTTTCCTTGAGTCTTCCTTCAAACCGATCCAAAACGTTAAGAAGGAGTTGATGCATATCAAAATCAACTTTACCCAGGGGGAGTTCTCCTGATTGCATCTTTGAAAGATCTAGAATGTCATTGGCAAGCTTGCCCAACCTATCGGATTCATCATAGACGACGTTTAGGTATTTCTCCCATTTTTCAGGGGGTATGGTGCCGTCTAAAATCCCTTTAGTATACCCCTTAATGGATGTGAGGGGGGATCTAAAATCATGGGAAAGATCTGAAATGAACTTACGCCTGATTTCCTCCGCGTTTTTAAGTTCTAAAGCCATGGCTTGAATGCCATTTGAAAGTTCTCCAAGTTCATCGACGCGATTTTCATTTGATTTGAAATCGAAATTGCCTTTGGAGATATGCTTAAGCATTACCCCGAGTTTTTTAATATCTCGTCGAATATTTTCAGTGATGAAAAAAATCATGACTGAAGCCAGTACTATTGAAAGTATCAGTGATATGAACGCATATCGGTTGATTTCGCGAATAGATTTTTCGATTTCGGGCAATCCTGCATTGAGATAGAGGGCATATGCAACCTCCCGCTTTAAACTTATGGGTGTAATGAGCGTCAAATAGGTTTGATTTTCCAGTGCAGAATACCTTGTTTGATGAACGATTTCTTCACCTGCTAAAACTCTGCCGACTTCAATAAAATCAATTTCATTTTTAATATCGCTGAGCTCTTTCTTTTGTGGATTGTAAATTAAGTTTCCATCACCACTGACAATCCAAACGTTGCCTTCAGAATACCCCTCAAGTTTATGGAGCTCCTCAGCAAACAAATCGGCAGTCAACGCCCCTGTAGGGTAGGCGCCAATAATGCTTTCAAATTGCTTGGCGTAGCGCTGCAAGGATTTTGTTTTTTCCTGAATAAAATAGCCTTTGAAAGCATAGTTCAACGTGATGGACAGCAAAATAAAGCCGCTTACCATAACGACTATATAGATCAATAAGAGTTTTTTAAACATGGATTTCATAATATCACCTTGATTCCACTACGGATGATCCGCTAATTTGTAGCCAACTCCCCAGACGGTCTTGATTTCCCAAGAATCCTTCTGAGTGAATTTTTCTCTGATCCTTTTGATATGAACGTCCACCGTCCGTGAATCCCCAAAAAAATCATACCCCCAAATTTGGTCAAGGAGCTGTTCTCTTGTAAATACTCTGTTTGGATTCTTTGCAAGAAAAAAGAGAAGTTCTAGTTCTTTAGGTGGCATCTGGAGCTGGGTTCCATGGTAAAGCACTGTGAACTCGTCCATATTGATTGTCAGCCCAGGCAGTATAATCACCTGTTCTGTCTCCGCTGTTTCT
>JBBRGL010000091.1:0-9067 GCA_038240675.1 Peptostreptococcales bacterium | reverse complement strand
GCGCGGATTTTCATCAGGGGGGTCTGATTCCATTGGCAAAATCATCAACAAACGCCTTTATCCCTTTGTCAGCATCAGTCAAATCATCAGCACCATCGATATTTTGTTCATTTTGACATCTATTCTAGTCTTAGAAATCCGCGTCTCCCTCTATGCCATTCTCACTCAAATTATCTTTATGAAATCCACAGAGGTGGTCCTCTTTGGACTTGGTTCTCAACTGGTGAAACTTGAAATCATCAGCGACCAAGAAGAAATTCTCGAGAAATACATCCTCACCGTTATTCGGCGTGGCATCTCGAAATACAGCATTACAGGCGGATTCACAAACACAAGCCGCACCAAACTCGTCACCATTTGTTCGCCCCGCGAATCCATGCTGATTAGAGAAAAATGTGCTTTGGTGGATCAAAATGCATTTATAGACGTCATCCCCGTGATCTCCGTATGGGGAAAAGGTGTCGGTTTTAGCAGCCTCAATGAAGAAGAATAGCTAAAAAGGGACGGTATCAAAAATTTTGATACCGTCCCTTTAATTCTCGCGCCAAAGGCGCATTCAGCCAGCGTAGCGATTCGGCGAGTCTGTATCTACGATACAGACTCTATTTTCACTCTCTGAAATGCCACTTTAGGTTGAGCGCACATAGGACACTGATAGTCCTCAGGCAAATCCTCAAAAGCAACTCCAGGCGGGATATCATTCATTTTATCGCCTCGTTCAGGCTTGTACATATAACCGCAAACCGTGCATTTATAATTTTCCATAAGTCACCCCCATGTGAGATATTTCATTATACCATGCCAACTTGAATTTTGGCATAGGACAGTGTGTGTGTTCTGCGAGTTGTCTGAACGATAAGCGATCATGTCCTCTTGCAACGCAAGGGATTATGTCTTCTGAATAGCAGATTGAGTAGGGTGTCAAAAGTCCGTAATTGATCTTGTTCATACTGCATATAGTTCCGGAATGTCCAACTGGAACTATATGCAGTATGAATATTTGAGAAACTTACTTTTGACACTCAAATCATGAGCATAAAGTGACCTAAACGGGTCTCGACCCCAAAACAATCACTCCCATACAACCGTCCCACAACCGTCCCACGCGAAGCGCTGAACGGCCCCACAACTACCGTCCCACAACTGCCCCACGCGAAGCGCCGAACTCCCCAACTGATCACTATGCCATACGAATGCTGTAGTATTTCAGGACATTTTCGAATACACTTCACATAGGACAGTGTGTGTGTTATGCGAGTTGAATTGGAAATGACCCTATGCTAGTATGAGATATATCATCACCCTAAAGGAGCCCCATTATGACCCTTGAAACCTTTTTTAAAGAAAATCCAGTAATTGCACTTGCGTTTTCAGGGGGTACGGACTCCTCATATCTCCTTTATGCCGCACTTCATTACGGCGCTCGCGTCAGGCCTTATTTTATCAAATCCGCTTTTCAACCCGAATTCGAACTCAAAGACGCACTCCATCTGGCATCTGAATTAGGTGTGACGGTGACCGTATTTGAACACGATATTTTGACCCATGATGAAGTTGCTACAAACCCCAAAGACCGCTGCTACCACTGCAAAACAGCACTTTTTACCCTGTTGAAAAAACTAGCACTGGCGGATGGATACCCTCTGCTGATCGACGGTACAAACGCCAGTGATAGTTTTGAGGACAGGCCTGGCATGAGGGCTCTCGAAGAGCTCGGCGTTCTGTCTCCCCTCAAATTATGCGGCATTACAAAGGCAGAGGTCAGAAGCCTTTCGAAAGATGCTGGCCTTTTCACTTGGGATAAACCTGCCTACGCCTGTCTCGCCACACGCATCCCAACGGATCAGCCATTGACCCATGACTTATTGTTTCGCGTCGAAAAAGCAGAGTCCATTCTTTTCGAAATGGGCTTTTCAGACTTTCGCATCAGAGTACTGAACAATATCGCGCGTCTCCAACTGCCATCTGAGCAAATGGTGGCCGTTCTCGACAGCCGTCAGGCACTTCTGAGTGCCCTTGAACCATACTTTACAACCGTCTTGCTTGACTTAGCAGGGCGATAAAAGGAGGCAATACCCATGGATCAACAGCATATTCTCCATGTCCTTAGACAAGTTGAAGCAGGAAACCTCACTTCTGAGGAAGCGCTCCTAAAACTTAAAATGCAACCCTTTGAAGATTTAGGCTTTGCGAAGCTCGACCATCATAGAGGTCTTAGACAAGGCATACCTGAAGTCATCTACGGCGCCAGCAAGACCCCTGAGCAAATTAGCCAAGTTGTATCCTCTATGAAACGTGCCGGACAGGATCTTATTCTCATCACCCGCATCTCAGAAGAGCAGGTGGCTCATATTGAAAAGACCCATCCCGTGACCTACGACCCTATGTCTCATCTTGGCATCATCGGTGAAATTCCAAAACCCACCGGTATTGGCACCATAGTTGTCGCTACAGGTGGCACAAGTGATATGCCGGTAGCCGAAGAAGCGGCCATTACAGCTGAGGCCCTCGGCAATACTGTCGTGCGCCTATACGATGTCGGCGTCGCTGGTCTCCACAGATTATTGGCCCACTCAGAAGAAATTATGAACGCACGTGTCATCATTGCCATCGCTGGAATGGAAGGCGCCCTCGCCAGCGTCATTGGTGGCCTTGCCGATTGCCCTGTCATTGGTGTTCCCACCAGTGTAGGCTACGGCGCCGCCTTCGAAGGCTTAGCTTCCCTCCTTTCCATGCTCAATTCCTGCTCAAGCGGCGTCAGCGTTGTGAACATAGACAACGGATTTGGCGCTGGCTATTTGGCCAGTATGATCAATCACATGGAGGTCAAAAAATGAAAACCCTTTATCTCGAATGTCACATGGGCGCATCAGGCGACATGCTCATGGCAAGTTTACTTGAGCTCCACCCTGATCCTATTGGTTTTATACAGAGCCTAAACGCCATAGGCATACCTGGTGTACACGTTTCGGCAAGCCCATCCACAAAATGTGGTATTGTCGGCACCCATATCTCCGTCAAAATCTATGGCATAGAAGAAAAAAGTACAGACGTGACGCATAATCATCATACCCACGATCACGGCGACCACGCACATCATGAGGATCATCATCACCCCCATGATGCACATGATCACCATCATGATCACGAACACCACAGCCACGACAATCACTCCAAAAGCCATAGCCATGATCATGTGGGCATGACACAAATCCAAGCCCTCATCCATAACCTGCCGCTTTCACCAAAAGTCAAAGAAGACGCCTTAGGGGTTTACCAATTAATCGCACTGGCCGAAAGCCACGCCCACGGCAAGCCTGTTGACCAAATCCACTTTCACGAAGTGGGCAACAGCGACGCAATAGCCGATATTGTCGGCGTCTGTCTACTCATAGAATCCCTTGCACCGGATAACATCACAGCGTCACCCATCCACGTTGGCAGCGGTCAAGTCCGCTGCGCCCATGGAATTTTGCCTATTCCAGCACCTGCAACGGCCCATATTTTGAGAAACATTCCCATCTACAGCACCGATGTGAAAGGGGAACTCTGCACACCGACTGGCGCTGCACTTCTCAAACACTTCGTCTCTGATTTTGGACCTATGTCCCCTATGAGTGTTGCCGCTATTGGCTACGGCATGGGCACCAAGGATTTTACCAGTGCGAACTGCCTACGCGCTTTTATAGGCAGTGGTTCTGAGCTGAGCTCAACTATTACTGAACTCAGCTGCAATCTTGATGATATGACCCCAGAGGCCATAGGCTTTGCCCTTGAGCGTTTGTTTGAAAAAGGTGCCTTAGATGTCTATACCCAACCTATCGGCATGAAAAAGAACCGCCCAGGAATACGCCTCACCTGCCTATGTCCACCACAAATAGCTGAAATAATGACCATCCAAATTTTTAAACATACCTCTACTCTTGGTATACGCGAACAAATCCTCAAAAGGCACACCCTCGAAAGGCAGCATTATCAAATCGAGACAGACCTTGGAACGATCCGCATGAAAAAATCATCAGGCTACGGCATCACGAGAACAAAACCCGAATATGACGATATAGCCCAAATCGCAAAAGACAGCGACCTCTCCATCACCGACGTGCTCATGCACATCAAAGAATAGTTTAATCGTTCAGACAAAAAAACGCCATTGACAAGGACAATAGTTAAGTGTATTATTGAATTATACCCCTCCCCCGCGGGGAGGATTTATTGTTAAAGGAGTTCACTATGATTAAAATAACTGAAAAAGCGCTACAAGCTATTTCAACCTCTTCCGTTAAAGCGACGGACTCTATCAGAATTCTTGTTAGCGGCTATGGCTGAGGCGGTCCCTCTTTTGGAATTGCTCTGGATGAGCAAACGGAACACGACCAAACCGTCACAATCGATGGACGAAAATTTGTTGTTGAAACAGATTTAGTGGAAATTTACAAAAACTTTACAATTGACTACAAAGACAGTTGGACTGGTAAAGGGTTTTATATCAGCACCCAACGTGGTGGATCCGCCTGTTAAAAACTTCAACTTCCCCCAGTTGAAAATGTGCAGTATCACACTTCAAAACAAAGCCAGAGCGACTTTACTCTCTGGCTTTGTTTATTTTTTTGTGTATATTGAATTTTCTATATCTCTTCTTTTCAGGTTTGTTTGGCGCGTTGGCAATGACGTCTGCATAACGTTTGTAAGCTTTTTCCACAACCTCGTCCCATGAATGCACTATTTTCTCTGAGGCCAATAAGCCGATCTCTTTGAGACGCTCTTGATGAGAGTAGCCCTTGACAATCTCAATTGCCAAAGCGTCACTGGTTTCTTCGATGAGTATCCCTGTTTCCCCGTCGGCAATACCTTCGGCCGCACAACTCCCTTTAACCAATACGCTTGGACAACAGCATGTTGCTGCTTCTCTCACGACAATGCCATTGGTGTCATAGGTCGACGGAAAAAGAAAAAGGTCGGCGCGGCTGTAATAGGACTGTACTGTTTTTCGGTCACAGACTGTCCCCGTGAAAATTGAATCCTCACTTATTCCTACCTGAGATGCATAAGCCTCGATGTCCTCACGATCAACGCCGTCCCCTATGAAAATCATTTTAAAGTGAACGCCCATGGCCTTTGCACTGGCGAGGCCGTCGATGACCAACTTCAAATTTTTGTACCACATCATTCTTCCAACATAAAGCATGACATAATCTGTTTTTGACAAATGGTGCCTTTCCGAAAGTTGCTCCATGACGACTTCCTCGATTGACTCTCTGCAAAAGTCCGTACCGTTCTCCATGAGTGCATAAGCACCTTCATACCCTAAGGATTTTAAATTTTCACCAGCGCCAGCAGAGACGACCCAAACAGCATCGCAAGCGTTAATGTTGTTCATCATAAACTGGATGGATAGCTCTCGAAGTGGGCTGACTTCAACGCGTTTTTCTATATCAATATCAAACTTCGAATGGTAAGTAAACACGATTGGAATTCCAGTATAATGCCTGACAACCCGGGCCAAAATTGCAGACACAAAAGGACTGTGAATATGCATGATATCTAGAGCTTCGTCTTCTATCCTTTTTATGAGAAGTGGGCTAAAGGGATTGCCCACGCGATAACCAATTTTTTTGCTCAAATTCGCACTAAAATAACGTATGACTTTAAAGGGGTAATTGTCTTCGGCATCGGGATACCATGGCGCACAGACTACCACTTTTCCCCCACGTTTATGAATTGACCGCGCATAGTTAACAGTAACATTCGAAACACCGCCAACATTTGGCGGAAAGGTGTCTGTAAAAATACCCACGGTGAGTTTTCGCATAATAACGTCTCCTTTTTTTGATTCAAACACCCTAAAGCCGTTCACGTGATTTCATTTCCCCTAGCTCTTATGGTATAATCAAATCACTTCTTTAACCCTTAAACATGACTGGAGATCCCCATGAATACACCTTTTTATTCAAGCATCCTTGACGCCATCGAAGAAGGTCTAGTAGTCGTTAGCCCCGATGGGCATATCAAGCAATTTAATAGACGCGCAAAAGAGATGACAGGCATACTCCAGAGTTTCAATAAACCTCATGCATCAGGCAAGCTTCAAAAGGGTGATTTGGTCATCATTGCGGACAATCGACTTGGTTTTGATGACGGCGAACTCAAAAGTCAAGATCTTAAGAGTATCGGCATCGACGCAAGCGACTTAGAGCTGGGAGATGCCTTTGTCTCTGTAGGTTTATACAATACCCCCTCCGTCAAAGGAATACTCAAAAGTTGGCGCAACAAGGCCGCCAACGACAGACTTCTTTTTCAAGTTCATTTCAACGATCATCTCATCGAAGTGGTCATTGATCTGCTTCTAAAAACCATTGACATCAAGGTAGATGGCCTTTCCCATAAATTGCGCTACGCCTTGGCAATTGGTCATATGGTTGCTTTTTCACCTCAAAAAGAAGGCCCTAAATTTTATCAAGCGAGAGGCTATACAATACGGCACGAAACGGTTTCTGAAATTTTAGCAGGAGGATCTTTTTTAGCAAAAGGCACTGCTGCTGAAAGTATAGACGTGGTGGGCAAACCTATCTCCGTTTTTTTTGACAGCAAAGAACTCCTTGGCCGTATCGAAGACTGCATTGCTTTAAACAGCGTTTTTTTTGAAAATGAGTATTTTGAAATCAACAAACGGCCCACCCTTTGTACCCTTAAGCCGCTCCAAGGGAGCAATGACGTTTTGATCATTCTCTTTGATGTCTCAAATATCGAATCCATGATTACAGATTTGAACCACCTGATTGCAACGATGGAAAAAACAAATCGTACTTTCGAAACCAATGGTCTTTCGTCGGATGTGATTGGGTATAGTCACGCCATGCAGCGCGTGCGTTTCCTCGCAAAAAGAGCAGCATCAAGCCGTTCCACAGTTCTCATTACCGGAGAAAGTGGCACAGGTAAAACCTATATTGCAAGCGAAATTCACGCACTTACCTTTCCGGATGGCAATAGGCCCTTTGTCAATGTCAACTGCACAGCCATTCCAAGTAACTTGTTCGAAAGTGAGTTGTTTGGCTACCTCAAAGGTGCTTTTACAGGTGCTGAAAAAACAGGCAAACTGGGCCTCTTTGAACTCGCCGAAAACGGCACTTTATTCCTTGATGAAATTGGTGAGCTTCCACTTGAAATGCAAGTCAAGCTCCTCCACGTGCTCCAAAATAAATCATTCTATAAAGTAGGTGCCACTCAACCAACCAAAGTCAATGTTCGAGTCATTGCAGCCACCAACAAAGACCTTCAAGAAGAGATTCAGCACAAACGTTTTAGGGAAGACCTCTACTACCGCGTCAATGGTTTCCCAATTGAAATGCCACCCCTCAGGAAACGCAAAACCGATTTGTATAGCCTCATCCAGGGCTTCCTTGAACGGCTAGCGGACGACTTTGATAGTCCTATTAAGCATTTATCTGGCGAAGCACTCCAAATGCTCATTAAGTACAGTTGGCCCGGCAATATTAGAGAGCTTGAAAACACCATAGAGCTTGCCTACAACATGTCTGACAGCCTCCTTATACGCCCTGAGGATTTGAATCTTCCCTTTGATTTAGAACCCTCTCCAAGCTTGAAGTCCCATATACAGGATGCTGAACGCGCTTATATCCTCACTGTCCTTGATCAAGTGAATCATGACAAGCGAAAAGCCATGGAAATTTTACAACTCTCAAAGACCGTCTTTTACGACAAACTCAAAAAACTCAACATTCCCTTATAACGGTTTGACCACTTCTAGGAGGCACAGCATAAATGACTCATTCACACCTGAATCCCCTCAAAAAAAATGTGCCTGGAATACTTCTTTGCCTTACAATCGCCGTCCCTTCCTGGTTTTTAGGGAAAATGTACCCGCTCGTAGGTGGGCCAATATTCGGCATAATTTTGGGGATGATGATTGCCCTCATTCTTTCAAAAAACCCTAAAACTTTGGATGATCAATTGGAAAAAGGTATCCAATACACTTCCAAAAAACTGCTGCAATACGCGATTATTTTCCTAGGGTTTGAAATGAACCTCTATCAAGTAATCAAAGTGGGTGGTCAATCCCTCATGGTCATGCTGTTTACACTCTCCACATCTTTCATCGTCGCATATTTTGTGGGAAAAGCTTTAAATCTTGAGAGCAAAATGACCACACTTATCGGTGTCGGCACTTCTATCTGCGGTGGTTCCGCCATTGCCGCAACGGCACCTGTCATACAGGCGGAAGACAAGGATGTGGCCCAAGCCATCTCAACGATTTTTTTATTCAACATCATCGCTGTCTTTATTTTTCCCACATTGGGCCGATTGCTTCACATGAGCGACATTGGCTTTGGTATGTGGGCAGGAACAGCGATCAACGATACTTCCTCAGTGGTGGCTGCCGGAACATCTTGGAGTACATACGCAGGGAGCAACACAGCCTTAAACTTTGCCACCATCGTCAAATTAACCCGCACCCTGATGATTGTACCCATTACCCTCTTCCTCGCCATTTACACCACCCAAAGGACCCGAAAAATCAGTAGTACCTCTACATTTAAATTTTCAAAGGTCTTCCCATGGTTTGTCATCGGCTTTATTTTTGCAGCCTTTATAAGCACATTTGCAGGTCTACCAGTACCAGTAAGCCACGCACTTGTAGCACTAGGCAAGTTTCTCATCGTTATGGCGATGGTCGCCATCGGCTTAAAAACCCACCTTGAAAAACTTGTGACAAGTGGCCTAAAGCCACTTATTCTAGGTCTTTGCTGCTGGTTTGCAGTAGCAGGCGTCTCCTTAATTGTTCAAGCCATTATGGGCATTTGGTAAAGGCACTTTCAACACCCTCCGGTGAATATGACATACTGTGGAACGCTGCAAACCGTTCAAAACACTCTTCAAAACGACGCATAAGGGATTTATCCACTTTTATACCTGGCTCAAACCAGATTTTCTTGACCACGAGTTGCTTTGATTTTCGGTCAGAAACAACCTCTGTGCGCCCAATCAATTGGCTCCCCAAAAGTATAGGCAAGACATAATACCCATATTTACGGTCTACCTCAGGGGT
>JBBRGL010000090.1:0-9073 GCA_038240675.1 Peptostreptococcales bacterium | reverse complement strand
AGCACGCATCACTTGAAGAAATGCTGGTCAATGATAAAATCATTACCCCTGAACAACTAGAGGAAGTCAATCTCATCCAAAAAGAAACGGGCCAAGCCACTTTCTATATTATTCTAGATCATAAATTCGCCAAAGAAAAGGCCAATATTGAAGGGGAAGCCACGGCGATGTATATTTCAAAATTGATTAAACCTTTGGGTATTTTAGTCACTAGACTGGCTCACGGTGTACCTGTTGGGGGAGATATTGAATATGCGGACGAAATGACGCTCACCAAAGCCCTTGAAGGCAGACGGAAACTCTAAAACTGTATCAAATTTACAAAATTAGGATTTGATTATCCAGCTTGTAAGAATGCGGGGGAACGACTGTGAAACAAAGCGTTGATTGGACAATTTCTAGAAGAGATTTGGAAGGTGCAAAAGGTTTTTTAGCAGCATTTCCAGAAAATGTTCTTATTCTTGATGCGCAAAAATTTATTATTTGGGCAAATCGATTGGTGCTACTGCACAGTCCAAATGCAGTTGGATTGCACTGCTCTGACTTATTGCCAGACAGTTGTTTCGAGAGAGGTTCAGATCAAAGTGAGCAAGAACCTTTCATAACGCATTTCAAGAGAGAACTGCATATGTCTCATAAAGCCAACAAAGAGGCCATTTTTGAAAACTGGATTATCCCCATTCAAGAAGATATGGGTGAAGCAAAAGAATTTATTTTCATCAACAGATCAATCCCGGATTATTATGAAAATGAAATTCATAAAAGCAGCGCTCAAATCCCTGAAAAAGTTGAAAGCGCAAAAATAACCAATGCACCTATGGGGATGACGAAATTTTTTCACGATATGCGAAACCCTCTCAATGGTTTATTTGGGGCCATCCAATTGATGAATGATACGGAGTTTCCTTCAGCACATAAGGAGCTTTTTCACATGCTTAAAGTATCTTATGAAGGGATGTTGGATCTCCTCGAAAAAGGAGAGCAAAAGTCACTGGGTCTAGAAGCGACCAGTAGATATTTGCCTGAGGATTTTTCTATCCGGAAAATGACTTTAGCTGTTATAGAACCCTTTAAAAATAAGGCTTCAAGACGAGAAATTCTCTTAAGACACATAACGCCTGCAGTTGAAAACGACCTGATACGGACAGACAGATATCGGTTGACTCAAATGTTGTCCTTGTGGACGGAAATATTTGTGAACTGCATATACCGTGGGACAGTTGAGATTCAGGTTCAAGCGATGGAAAAACAACGACGGCAAGGCATTAAGGTGGTCTTTACGGGAGATGGCATCATTCAGAAGTCCTTATTTGAGAGTGGTCATATTCATATGAGTGGTATTTCACTGACTGCGGAGCAGTATGAAATGTACAGCCACCTTCAAAACATATTGAACATAAGGGAATTACAAGTTCAAAACGACGAAAAACGATTGATTTATTCCTTTTGGTTGCCAGTGGTTATTCTCAAACTAACCCCCGATCAAAAGCCAATAGTCGAAAAACGCGCGGAACAACAAAGCAAACTGCAGGGCAAAAAAAAGGATACGCTTATGATCGTAGAAGATGATTTTTTGTCGCGTATGACCTATCAGTTGTCACTCAGCAAACAGTATGATTTGGTTTTTGCAAAAACAGGGTTAGAATGCCTAGCGCTGTATGCAAAGCAAAAACCTGACTTAATCCTACTGGACATAATGCTACCGGACATTAATGGGTTTGAGGTGTTTGAAAGAATTGAAGAGCTCGATAAATTACATCCACCTGTCATAGCATGCACTGCAAGAGTTATTGATACCGAAGCAAGCTACCTTAAAAGTTTTGGATTCAATGATTATCTCCCCAAACCCATCCAAAACAAGGATCTCAAAGCCATGCTGGATGCCTACTTACGCTTGAACCTCTAACCCTCTAATCAAAGGACTAAAAAGCGCCTTGGCGACTCCATTATTTGGATTTGTTGAGGTGCTTTTGTTTACTGTACGCTGAACAATTTTAAAGAGCAGTGAATAGAGACAAGTATCCCCTGTCTGTATTGCAAGAGAACTTGACGCATATTTCAGAAAAACTTAAGAACTGTAAAAATTGTGGCTACTGTAGGTTTTCCTAGAGGGAATTGAGGTATACTATAAGGGATAAGTGCGAATGAGGAATGATCTGAACCTTTATTTTTAGGAGGAAACTACATGAATTTAGAGCTCAAGTTAATAAGTGACCAACACCAGGTGGATGCCTTATGCCAGTTTTTGTTTAGCGATACTGCAAGTGGACATATTGCAGCGAATCATAAAAGCGAATGGGACAGAATTGCTAAAGCAGAGGTGTTCCTTGCTAAAGCTAAGGAAGTGCATCATTTTTTTGACGGCAAACAGACGGTTATTTGGGTTGGACTTGGAGACAGAACGGAAGATTTTGATTTGGACGATATTCGAAAGAGCCTTTTCGTAGGGTATAAACTAGCCAATCAACTCAAGGTATCCCTATTGGCTTTAAGTTTTTTTCCCTCTCATTTATTGCCCGAAAAATTGGCTTCAGTCGTTGGTGAGACACTGACGCTCCTCAGTTATCGATTTGATCACTATTTGACAAAAAAAACACCCTGCAGTTTAAAAAACGTATCACTTTTAGTGGACAAAATTGTGCAAGCTGACCAAGATGCACTTTTTGAAGGAATTGTTTTAGGCAAGGCGACAAATGAAGCAAGGCATTTGGTCAATGAACCCTCTGGCGCTATGACACCGGAAATTCTTGCAGATCAAGCCAAACAGTTTGCAAAAGTCTATGGTTACGAAGCTGAAATTATGAAACGCGAAAAAATCGAAAAATTGAAGATGAATGCTTTTTTAGCTGTTGCAAAGGGTTCTAATCATGAACCCCAATTGATTATACTCCGTTATAGGGGTGATAAAAAATCAAAGGAAATTCACGGATTGGTGGGAAAAGGTCTGACATATGATTCAGGAGGACTGTCAATTAAACCGACGAGCAGTATGGTGGATATGAAATGTGATATGGGTGGTGCAGCGGCGGTCATAGGTACAATGAATGCTATAGCGGCGAAGAAACTCAGTATCAACGTGGTGGCTGTCATTGCCGCTTGCGAAAATATGATTTCTGGCATAGCCTACAAACCTGGGGACATTGTCTCCACTATGGCAGGAAAAACTGTGTTTATAGGGAATACAGACGCTGAAGGTCGATTGACCTTGTTTGATGCCTTGACTTATATCCAGGAAAAAGAAGCGGTGACGACAGTGCTTGATATTGCCACATTGACAGGCGCTGCAGTTCACACATTAGGCATTGAGGCGGCTGTGGTACTCTCTAATGATGAAGATGTCTACAAGCGCATTCATCAAGCGGCATTAGTGTCGGGTGAAAAGGTGTGGAGAATGCCGATGTTTAAGGAATATGAAAAGAAAATCAAACACCACGAAGCCGATTATACCAATCAACCAGGACAGCCAGGAAGTATTTTAGCGGGTATTTTGATTCGGGAATTTATCACCGATCGTCCTTGGGTTCATGTGGACATGGCGGGGCCTGTTTTTCAGACTTCCGATACAGATTATTTGCCAAAAGGCGCTTCTGGATATGGCGTCAGACTTCTTTATCACTACATTCACTCCTTTGTTAAATTGGCTTAATTCTATTTAAAGGACAAATTGAAGCGGTTAGTTTCGGTGAACTTAATTTCAAGTCGCTAAAACTAACCGCTTTGTAGTGGGTGTTTAGTTTTAAAGCATTTCGTAAAAAACGGATTGAATGTTGAGGGTGGGGTCTTCCGAGAGCTGTATAGCAGTGCTTGACAAGGTCTTTTGCTTTTGATTGACAATTCTCACTTGTGGTCTAAGTGGCGATGTAGGATCATTCGCAGTAACAACAGCCAGATTTTGGTTTGAAAGCTCAAGCACAGTACCTACAGGATAGGGTACTAAAATACGTAAAAAATGCAGTGTACTGACAGCATCCAACTGCGAATTGGAGGCGCTTTCTAAATACTCCAATGCTTTTGAAGGCTCGACAGCATTGGAATAGGGTCTATCGGATGTCATTGCATCGTAGATATCACAGATAGCGACCAGTTTTGCATAAGGGTGGATTTCCTTTGTAGAAAGTTTGTTTGGATAACCAGTTCCATCAAGTTTTTCGTGGTGTTGAAGAACGATGACTTTCGTATAGGCGCTAAACTGGGGTAGGTCCTTGATAATGCCATGACCCAGCTGAGGGTGTTCTTTTATCTTAACAAATTCCTCCAAATTCAGTTTTCCGTTTTTCATAAATACTGTTTCATCGACGGAAGCCATGCCGATATCATGGAAAAGCGCACCGGTGAAAATTTGTGACATTTCTTGAGGTGCATGATTTAAAGATTTTGCAAGGAGATAGGCGAGTACGGCTGTCGAGATACAGTGTTCATAGGTGTAGGTTAAACGGGATTTGATATCTATATAATCAATGGTAGCAGAGCGTTTTGCATTTAATTCATACGCCATATCCAGTCCCAATTTAATAATTTCATCGACAAGCCGATTGACATCGGCGTTTTTTCCTTGAGGGGTTCGTATATGGCCATGCAACTGACGAATTTTGTTCAGGGTCTCATTGCGAAGATCTGTAGGGATCAGGGGCGAAACTTCTGTGTCGCTGAACTGATCCTGAATATAAACGGAAGCATAGCCAATAGACTTCATTCGGTCGCTAAATGTACTTGTCAGTTTAGATTTTTTTTTGATCAGAATGCGTCCGCTTAAATCATAAATATCTTCAGCGACAAATGCATCTATTGCCTGATCGATCGGAATCAATCTCATATTGGCCTCCATAAAGTGGTATACATTCATACTATAGCAATTGAAGCTGGTTTTCAATAAGATTGGCAGGACTATTTGCATGAATGTCGGAATTCCCATATAATGAAGTGAGAATGAAAGTGAGGAAAAAACATGACTAAAATGATATTGCATGCGACTGCCGCATTTGGCATAGAAACTGTTCTTAAAAATGAAATTACTGCTCTTGGCTATACTGTACTGCGTTCCGAAAATGGCTATGTAGATTATGAAGCGGATTTGAGCGGGATTGCAAAATCGAACATGTGGCTGAGAACGGCTGATCGGGTTTATCTTAAATTGGCGGAGTTTAAAGCGGTGACCTTCACTGAGCTTTTTGACGCCATGAAAGCGTTGGACTGGGTGTCCATATTGCCTTCTGACGGGCGCATTGTCATTCAGGCTAAATCGGTGAAATCCACGCTATTTAGCTTGTCCGACATTCAGTCTATCTCGAAAAAAGCTATTCTTGAAAAACTCAAGACAAAGTATGCCCTCGACTGGTTTCCTGAAACGGGGGTATCCTATGTCATTCATGTGGATTTTTTGAAGGATGGCGTTCAAGTTTTGCTGGACACTTCAGGACTAGGTCTTCATAAAAGAGGCTACAGACGTTCTCAAAATGAAGCACCTATGAAAGAAACCCTCGCCAGCGCTTTGGTGATGCTTGCCAATTGGAACGAAAAATTGCCCCTCGTGGACCCAATGTGCGGCAGCGGTACATTGCTTATTGAAGCGGCTATGATTGGGATGAATATGGCGCCTGGACTGAATAGAGAGTTTGCCTTTGAGTCGTTTTTTTGGATGCCGACAGAACATATCATACAGGTGAGAGCAGAGGCTAAAGCCGCAATCAACAAAGAGGCAGAGTTTGTCCTGCGGGGTTATGACAAAGACCCTAAGGCGCTGATCGCCGCTAGAGGAAACGCGATGCATGCAGGTGTGGCTAATCACATTCAGTGGTTGCAGCAAGACGTGGCTGAACTTGTCCTTGAAGAGCCTTACGGATCGTTGATTACCAATCCACCTTACGGTGAACGCCTTGAAGAGCAAGCTCAAATTGAGACACTCTACACCCTGTTAGGCAAGAAAATGGGCAAGTACCCCAACTGGTCAGTGTTTGTCATCACCTCTTATGATTATTTTGAGAGATGTTATGGATCGAAAGCCACTAAAAATCGCAAGCTCTTCAATGGGAGGATTCAGTGTTACTATTATCAGTATTATGGTAAGCGCAATCAGCTAAGAGGGGGTAGGACGGATGCGTGAAGTTCCGTCTAAGAAAAAACGCAGAAGGGTAAAGGCCAATAAAGGACTTATTGTATTTGAGCTTGTTTTGCTGGTGATTATTCTTTTGGTTGTCTTTAAAGGCGATGCACTCCTTTTGTACGGCAAAAAAATGCTCAAATTAGAGAAATTGACTCTTGTTCCAATTACTCAGATGCCCTATACAGGGCGAAATACCCTCCTTCAAAGCAGTGTTTTTAAAGCGAAAGATAAAGTGATTATCTGTGAGGACATCAAACTTAAAGTCTATTCTAGCGAAGGGCTCCTTGAATACCAAGGGGATCTTAATGCCAATGCAACTTTAGTAGAAGCGGGCAACGCGTTTTACGTGGTGGCGGAAAGTTCACGAGGCGAACTCGTGACAGTGGATTATAAAGGCACAATTCTCAAAAGAATCACCAATTTAGGAGCGCTGAGACAGGTGTCCGTCTTTGATGATGCGGCGATTTTAATACAGCTTCAGGATAAAAAAACCATTCAACTCTTGTCGAGTAATCTAGAGAGCATGATGACTGCAGTTGTTCCCAGCGGTGAAATACTCGGTGCCAAAGTGTTTATGGATGCCAAGACCATTGCTGTGGCTGCTATTGAAACTACTGGAAACACCCTTGGAACAGCGATTTATCAGTATTCCTTTGAAGGGAAGCTCCTGGGGATCACCAATTTTGACTCTGAGATTGTGTATGATCTGTTTTCGGATAGCAAACTTCACGTTTTGACAGATACGGGATTTTACACCTTGACACCCGATGGGGTCGTTATTCAAAAGGATGTATACACAGGGCTCATGCATAGTTATACAGTTCTCAAAGAGGGCGTCTTACTGTTGACGGAGGCCCTTATTGAGGATGTGGTGGAGGATGTGAAAGCATTCAATTATCAAACTTACGATTGGAATACGTATGTGCTTAAAGCTATACCTGTAGATTCAAGTTACACATCCCTCTTAAAAGGGGAAACGTATTTACTCGGCATCTCTGAGAGTACCCTTGAACTGTATGACTTGAGCTATGCATTAAAAGTTTCTTTGCCAAACGATACGCTTTACACCAATGGCTTTTGGCTGAGTAAGACAAGACTCCTCTTGTATAATGATATTACAGCGGATATTTTTGAGGTCAAGCAGAAGTAAAAGGGACGCTGTTTACGTGAGAGGGGGTTGACTACTTGGCACTATTCAATACACCTTTTAATGTGTTGGACTATGCTGTTCTATGCGTGTTTATACTAGGGACTTTCGCTGGCTATAAGCAAGGATTTGTGTTATCCTTCTTTAAGTTTTTTGGCTATATAATCAGTATTGTGGTCACCCGTTTGTACTATGATGAATTTGTGTTGATCATAAAGCAATTTACCCCAATGGAAAAGTGGATTAACCATTTTTATGAAAGCCACATGGACGATTTTTTTACCAATGGCGTAGC
The DNA here is from genome assembly GCA_038240675.1 of Peptostreptococcales bacterium. Classification (GTDB taxonomy): domain Bacteria; phylum Bacillota; class Clostridia; order Peptostreptococcales; family Acidaminobacteraceae; genus JBBRGL01. The sequence goes on along the minus strand of JBBRGL010000090.1, from coordinate 1,531 downwards.
CTCCAAAACGGGCCTCTTAAAAAATCTTCCTCTCGGAAATGATTATGACCAACTTCAAGGGATCTATCAGCAAAATCAACTGGGTATGGAAGGCTCCATCAAGTCTTATTTAGTGGGACATTTAACAACGCTTAGTCTTAATTTAGTGAGTTTGATCGTCTTGTTTGCACTGTGTGTTTTGGTTCTGAGTATTTTGACAAAGATCCTTGATATTGCTACAAAGCTACCGGGCATAGGTAGCCTTAACAAACTAGGAGGTCTATTGTTTGGATTTTTTAAGATGTTCATACTGCTTTCCATTGGACTGATTATCGTCGTCACTTTAGCATCATTGTCTAAATCGGGTTTTTTGACGATCCAGTTGGAACACTCTGTTCTGGCACCCTATTTTATGCGGTATAATATTCTGTTAATCTACTTAGGCTCTACTTTGATGGGACTATAGGAGGTATTGTGGAACGAAAATTTTCGGAGCACACGATGGTTATTGAAAGGCTTGACCAGCTCATTGGTCAACTGCTTATTAAGCATGATGGAAAATTAAAAATAGCCACAAAGGATGCGTTGATCAAAGAGCAAGTGGTGGACTTTTTATCCATCAACGGGTACGCCTACAACACAGAGCAGCAGCGCTATGATACGGTTTTTGACATTGAACTCCATGCAGCGACGTCATTTGGAGAAGCCATGGGACAAAAGAGACCCCCTATTTTCGATCAAGTTTTAGTGATTGCATCGGATCAATGGGGCAGTGGTGATTTGCTTTACAGTCAAGGCTTACTTGAGTCAGCCCTCCTGGCCTGGTTTGAAAAAGACCCCTTGCCAGCAAAGGTTGTATTTCTCAACAGCGGCGTCAAGCTTCTTTTGCCACAATCACGGCTTCTAGCGAGCTTTAGAAGAGTTGCAGCGGAAGGAACTGCGCTTTATGCAAGTGCATCCTGCCTTGTGCAGTACGCCGTTTTAAGCCCCATCGATTGTGTAGAAAGTAAAACTATTTTCCAACTTGTACAGATGATGAAGTCTACAAAGAATACAATTACTTTATAGGAGTATACTATGCCGTATCAATTAATGGCCCATGACGTTATTGTGACAAAAAAGAATCATCCCTGTGGGAGTTTCGAATTTGAGATTACTAGGACAGGAATGGATTTTAGGATGAAGTGTCTTAAATGCTCTAAAGAGCTATGGATTCCAAGGGTTAAGCTTGAAAAGCGCATCAAAAAAATCATTCGGGGTGGACTTGAACTTCCGCGGGATTCCTGGATTCTGAAAGTTGCGGAGAATGAAAGTAGCGAGTGAACCCTCACAAGACAAAAAATAATTGTGATGTGAAATGGAAAATGTCCTGAAACACTGTATCTTTAGAATAGCAGAGTGAATCGAAAGGGTTGTTCGGCGCTTCGCGTGGGACGGTTGTGGGACGGTTGTATGGGAGTGATTGTTTTGGGGTCGAGACCCGTTTAGGTCACTTTATGCTCATGATTTGAGTGTTGCATTTAATGTATGATGCTGATTGCTTAAAACCGAA
>JBBRGL010000089.1:0-9167 GCA_038240675.1 Peptostreptococcales bacterium | reverse complement strand
GCTTTCCATTTTCAAGGCTAAGGACTATAGGGGGAATACCGCCCCGTGATTCTAGCCGAGAGATGGACAATTCAGAGGCAAATTGTGTGAAGGTCCCCAAATCAAACTGCTGCTTCGCTGTGATTAAGGCCCTGAGACCCACGCCATTGAGTCGTTTCAGTGCATGTGCTATGGCTTTCTTCTTTTTCTTCAGACGCTTAAGTCTAGAAGTCAAAAAAACTTCTTCTTCCCTTGAAAGCCATTCTGAGATGCCCTCCTTGGTCACTTGACGCCAAGTAGAGCCTGACTCCACTAAATATTTCGAAAACCGGTCTAATATCTGATGGTGATAATTGCCTACCTCTAGATACTCAAGGCTACTTTCTCGCACAAGCTTTGGCATTAGGCCGTACTGGGCAAAATGTTGAAAAGGACAGCGCACGTATTTTTCAAGACGGGTGGGAGATGCTATAAGGGGTTGAGGATAGAGTGCCTCAGCCCTTGCCCGCCCCACCGACCTCACTTGATCTTTGCCGAGCAGGACAGCCTGCTGATAGGTACTCAAAGCTTCAAAACCCTGGACTTGTTCAGTAAACTTCATAAACCCAAAATCCAAATCTGTCAGGGTTTTATTCTCCGCCTTACTGCGCACAGCGTTAAGGGATTGGCGAACAGCAGGCCTCAGTTTCAGCTTATACTCCGCATTGATGCGTTCAGGTGCAAACCGCTTGATTTCAATCTCTTTAAAAATCTCTGAAACCCGCTCAACCACCATGGATTTTCGCAGTGCTGTCCCCTCTTGATCGCTGAACGTAAAGCTCATCGTAAGACCCTCTGTGGCAGTCGTCAGTGCTTTTCGCAAATTATAAGTTGCCTGTTCGTCTAGGTCGGATTCCATACCATCAAGCTCAAATCCACCCTCTTGAAGTTTTTCTTTTTCAGCGTTTAAAAACAAATCTGCGGCCTTAATGACAGGGGGAATGACCCCTTCGTTTGCACCGAGGATATACAGCTGCTTTACTTGACTGACCCGCGTCCGCTCAAGATTGCCAATGGTGACATAATCCCGCTGAGTGGGAATGGTGCCAAGTTCAAGCTGAGACAAGCCGGCTTTCAGGATATCATAAAAAGCTTTTTTGTCCAGTTCAAGGGTAGAAAGTAGGGACTTTTGTTGCTCCAGTACTTCGAGAATGGCATTGTAAATCTGAGCTTCTTCGTAAGCCAGCCTTGTTTCCCCTTGATCTTTGAGCCACGCAATTTTTGTGGTCAAACGCTCTGGAATCTGTCTTTTTTCTAGATACTGTACGAGTGCGCCGACTCTTTGTTCTGAACTGCCTGAAAGGCTGAGATAGTCCGACACAAAAGTGGCTATATCTTCGAGTGCTTTTTCTTGGACGGTGGCAACAACCTCAAGTTCAATCAATTTGTCCGCTTTTAAAAATAGAAAATCATTGCCCGACAGCCCTTCTTCAACTGCTATGGTTTCAAATCTGCCAAGTACCTCGGGTGACAGATCATAAAATCCCGTCTTTAGGTGTTCCAAAACATCTGTACTTTCGAATTCATTCTCTGCGATTTGAAGGAGGGTCAGAATAAAACACGGCAGCGCATGATGAATAACCCGTCTTTTGAAATCCAAGAAATAGGGTATTTCATACTCCTTAAAAATCCGCTCCACAGTTGGCGCATAATGGGTCACATCCTCCATCAAAAGGGCAAAATCTCTGTAGCGAAACCCCTCTAACCGGATGCGTTTCAAAAGGTCAACGGCAACGCCTTCGACTTCTTCCTCATCGTTGAGAGCCGCCCTTATTTTCAAAGACTTAGGTGCTGCACTGTAGGGTTCAGTGGGATAATGATCAAACCGACTCACCAAAAAATCCATTTCTGTCTCAAGGTGTTTTACCAGTTTCCGCGCATCAATAGGACATTTAGAAAGTGTCTGTGTTAACTGATTATAGGTTTTCCGAACCAGCTTATAGCCTTCGGCCACTTGATCTCCATCGTCGGCCCAGTCCATTTCCACCAATACTTCCGTGGCTCTTTGCTGCAAAACGCCTAAAATGTCAAGCTCAAGACGGTTAAAACTTGTAAAACCGACTATACACAGAACGACCTCTCCGTAGAGGGTGCAGTTTTTTAAACGCTCGAGCATTTCACCAAAATAAGCTTCTTGATCGTAATAGGACTCTGAAATCATGGTCTCATAGGCACTAAAAATATCTCCAAATTCATGGAGCTTAAGACTTAGCATAGTGGGCAGCTCAAGTGCTTCACCCTTGGATATCAATTGCTGTGGCGTGATTTTGTTCTGTTTGAAGTAGCTTATGGTGGCGGCACATTCCGTCAAAAATCCCCCTTGATTCACAAGGTTTTTGAACAGCTTAAGCTCTGTTTGACAGGCACCAAGGGCCTTCCTAAGGACCATGGTCTTGCCTGTCTCATCCATCAAGACCTTGGATTTACCCGGTGTTTGCCGCTCGATATGATGGAGAAGTCGCTTAAAGCTTAAAACTTGAATGTTGAGCAGGCCAGGAACCCTTAACCCATCGATGACCAACCTCTCCATTTCGACGGTGTACTGCTCAGGGCATAAGACCACAATCTGATTGTGCTGCTTCCACTTAGAGAGTTCTAAAAACAAAGCTTCAAGCCGCTCTGTTTCCTTGCCACCCAAAATCATAACGGCCATTAGCGTCTCTCCTTCATCCGTTCTATTCCCAAATAAAGAGCCGCAGTCCCCACAAAGATGCCAAACCCAATGAGTATCCGCTTGACGATAGTGATAAAAAACACCTCCGGCAACATCTGTATGAGCAAATCCGTCTCAGGGTCCAAAAGCCAAAGATCATTTCTAAAGAACATCTTGTGAAACAAGATGAAAGCCTCGTTAAAATCGATCGTCATAGCAGCCACGAGCACGATGATCAGGACTACGCTCGGATAGACAATATACTGAGATGCACTGAGTGCAAAAGCTTTCAACTTTTTTTCTGTGTAGGCTCTAAAAAGAATGTACGCGAAAAACAAGGGGTATACCAAGATAAAGACACGAATTGGATCAAATATTTTTTTGACATCTACCATATGCTGAAGCTCACGGTCCTCAAATGCTTGAACGGTGACGCCCGATAAATCCGTCACGTCAAACACCAAGTCCTGTCTGAGTCCAGCCAAATAGCGAATCATTTCAGCGGCTACTTTTTTAAGCTCAGGCGCACTGAGTCCTGTTTCAGCGGAAATGTTGTTTTCCTCAAAAGACTGGGTGTAATACGACAGTGTAAAAGTCTGAGACAGCGTCATTGCAAGGAGCAAAAAAAGGGGCAGTAATAGTAATACCGTACGTCTTAAAAACATAATCCTTCACCTCATCTTCATGATCAAGGTCAGCGTATCAAAAAAATAGAGACGTTTTTTTGATACGCTCACTGTCTCTTTATTATACCATGTCACAGCCCAATAACCACGATCTACTGCACTTTCAGAGTATAAAAATACAGATGCTTTCGCATCTGTATTTACTTTCATATATCTAATTTTACTGCTCACGTTACCCAATTTTCTCTACAGTTTTCCGAGAACACGCATGACTTTTTCTTCATTGAAGGGTTTGACGATGAAGCTTTTAGCGCCGCTCATAATCGCTTCCCTGACCGTTTCTTCCTTCCCTACAGCCGTCACCATAATGACTTTCGCCGCTGTGTCAAAAGCACGGATGTTCTTTAGTGCCTCAAGGCCATCCATATTGGGCATTGTCACATCCATAGTGACAAAATCAGGTTTCAAGGTTTTATACTGACTAATGGCTTCGATGCCATCGCACGCTTGTCCCACCACTTCAAACCCATTTTTTTCAAGTATAATTCTCAGTGAATTGCGAATAAACATGGCATCATCTACTACTAGCACTCTCTTCATTTCTAATCCCCCTGTCGCCAAAATAATTGATTCAACGTTTAATAAATACCCAAGTGGTATTGACTATAAACGCACATCAAAAAATAAGTTTTACTGCCGGTTAAAGGAACATCATGGCAACGCCCGAAACAGCTATGAACGCACCTAAAAACTCCTTGGAGTGCACTTTCTCTTTAAAAACAAAGATGGATATGGGAATAATCAAAATGGGCGTAATAGACATAAGGGTCGCCGCAACGCCTGCCTTCGTATTTTGTATGGCAATCAATGAAAAAGAAACGCCCAGAACAGGTCCAAAGATTGTCCCGGAAACTACCCCTAAAAGCGCTTTGCCTGCACTTAGGGATTTTTTGACCTCAGGCCATTTTTTCATGAGGGTAATGACCACTATAAACCCGATAATCCCTGCAAAAACACGGACTTCAGTTGCAAGGAAAGGGCTGTAATCCTTCATGCCAAGCTTTGAAAAAACAAGTCCCAAAGCTTGTCCAAAAGCGCCAATCAAAGCGTAAACAAGGCCTTTGATAGGATGCTTGATCTCGAGCCTGTTGTTTTCTCCCTTGCCCGTCACCACAAGGGCTATACCGAGGAAGACGACGAACATCCCTGCAATAGAAATAAGGGACATGGATTCTTTAAGAAAAATAAGGCTCAAAATCGCCGTCATAGGAGGCGAAAGCGCCATAATAAGCATTGAGATTCGTGCGCCCACGAGTACCAGTGCTTGGAACAAAAATAAGTCCCCCAGCACAAAACCTATAAGCCCCGACAAAAGCAACAGCCAAATAGATCCCGAATCCATGGCCAAATTCCTAAAGCCATCCGTTAAAAAGAAGTTGATAACCGTTAAAATTACAGCTCCGAGAACGAGTCTCAAAATATTGACGCTGAGCGAGCCAATTTTTTTGCCTGCATATTCGAACGATAAAGATGTAAACGTCCAGAACAACGCTGTGGTAAGTGCTGCAAGTTCACCCAATGGCATAAGTCACCCCTATAGTCATGATTTGAAAACATGGTCAGTCGCAGATATTATATCACCGCAAAGACTGACAGGGGCTTTTGTAATTTCAAACTGTACCGCAAAATGCCGCATTTCATTACAAAGTTTCTTAAGATTCCTCAATAATGTTACGCAGGGCATCAATTTCGTTTGAAAAGCTCTGGAAGTCTTCACCAATACCGTTCAACGTGCAGTATTATATTGACACAGCAACAAAAAGAAGATAACATTTTAAAGTTAAAGAGATTTTTAATCGACTATCGAAGCGATACGCGTTTGCATACAAAAGAACCCATTAAGAGAGAAGGAATATCCATGTCAGATATTACGTATACCTATCACGAGCAAGTACGCAGAAGACGAACCTTTGCCATTATATCTCACCCAGATGCAGGCAAAACTACCCTCACAGAGAAATTTCTTCTTTTTGGAGGCGCTATTCGTGAAGCCGGCTCTGTCAAATCCCGCCGTTCACAAAAGCATGCCGTTTCTGATTGGATGGAAATAGAGAAGCAAAGAGGCATCTCTGTCACCTCATCGGTACTTCAATTTGAGTACGACAATTACTGCATCAACATCCTTGATACCCCTGGTCACCAAGATTTCAGTGAGGACACTTACCGTACCCTTATGGCAGCAGATTGTGCCGTCATGGTCATCGACAGTGCCAAAGGTGTAGAGGATCAGACAAAGAAGCTTTTCCACGTCTGCAAAATGCGCGGCATTCCCATTTTCACATTTATCAACAAAATGGACCGCTCTGGAAAAGACCCCTTTGAGCTTATGGAGGATATCGAAAATGTCCTCGGCATCCGTTCATATCCTATGAATTGGCCCATTGGTTCAGGACGCGATTTCAAAGGGGTTTACAACCGCATTGACAAACACATTGAAGTGTTTGGCGGCGGCAATCACGGTCAGTCCAAATCTACTACCCTCAGTGGTAATGTAGATGACGCCAAATTCAGCGTCGCACTGAACGAAAGCTTACACAAGCAACTTCTTCACGATATAGAACTTCTGGACATCGCAGGAGATAGCTTTAATCTTGACCAAATCCTTGCAGGTGAACTGACGCCTGTTTTCTTTGGAAGCGCCCTGACTAATTTTGGCGTCGAGCCCTTTCTTGAATCCTTCCTCAAAATTTCCACCGCGCCCACTGCTCGAAAAAGCAATTTAGGGCTTATCGATCCAGAGACACCCAACTTCACAGGCTTTATTTTTAAGATTCAAGCCAACATGGACCCTTCCCATAGAGACCGTATCGCCTTCCTCCGCATTTGCTCAGGCCAGTTCGAAAAAGGCATGCAGGTCAACCACGTTCAAAAGGGCAAAAAAGTAAGGTTAGCCCAACCGCAGCAGTTCATGGCTCAAGACCGGGTCATCGTTGACAGCGCCTACCCTGGAGATATTATCGGCATCCACGACCCCGGTATTTTCAGCATAGGCGATACCCTTTGTGAAGACAATTCTGGACTGAAATATCAGGGCATTCCCCAATTTGCCCCTGAACACTTTGCAAAGATTTATACCAAAAATGCCCTCAAGCGCAAGCAGTTCATCAAAGGCATCGAGCAACTTTCTGAAGAAGGCTCTATACAAATCTACAAAAAAGCCAACACTGGTATGGAAGAAATCATTGTCGGCGTAGTCGGTGCCCTTCAATTTGAAGTCCTTGAATTCAGACTCAAAAATGAATATGGCGTAGATATTCTTATGGAACGTCAAGCCTACCGCCACATTCGCTGGATCGACATGCCTAACTTCAACCCGCAGACCTTCTACACAACCATGGACTCTGTGGTCCTTGAGGCAGAAGACGGTCAACCAGTGGTCCTCCTCCAAAGCGAATGGTCCGTTAGACATATTTTGGAGAAAAACAAAGGCGTCAGTCTCAGAGATACATCCGCAGTCATCGAATAATTAGTACCATGGATTAATGCGTCTATTTCGTAACAAAAGACACCTCCCACGTGGCCAATTGAAAGGCTTATCGGGAGGTGTTTTGGGGTTTCTATGGAAATTGAGGGTTTAGATCAATTTATTTCATACATTCCAACTCATTCAAATTCCCTTCAAAAGGGTTTCACTCATTCCTCTTTTGTTGGCGGATAGCTTCGCGTGCCATCACCGTAGATGGCCATGCGGTCTAGCTGGGCAGGGTGTACAGGGTCTGGTCTCTGCCACGGCCACATGCCAAATTGGGTCTTTTCATAATCGGCATAGGCGTCATTGATTTCTTGCCGTGTATTCATGACAAATGGCCCATACTGGACTACTGGTTCATTGATGGGCTCCGACTCGAGAATAAGTACATAGGCATCCGTACGATCTGCACGCAGTTCAGTACTTTCATTTGTCAGTACTGCCATGTGATTCACGGGCAATATTTCCTGACCCGAAAGCGTCAATTCGTCTCCTCTATAAAAATAGAGACTTCTGTTCATGCTTTCTGATCCTTTGGGTAATACAATGGTTTCTCCAGCCCTTAAAGTGATCAAAAAAATCCCAGTTTTGTGTTGAGGGTCAGTTGCCCATGAATTTGGTGTAGGCGAAACTGCCTTTGTCCCTTGAAAGTCTCCAGCAATAACCGTTACTTGAGAGTCCGTTCCATTTTGATGCTGCACTTTTACTTTTGGGATGTCTTCATGCCACAGCATTTTGTAATGTGGTGCCACAAATTTATCTTTTTTGGGCAAGTTGAGCCAAATTTGAAATAAGTGAAGTGTATTAGGCCCGTCTTGATTTAAAAGGGGAAACATCTCCGCGTGCTGAAGTCCAGAGCCAGCAGTCATCCACTGCACATCTCCCTGTCCATAACGCCCTGCCCAACCACCGGAATCAAAGTGATCCACAAAGCCCTCAAGAACGATGGTCACCGTTTCAAATCCACGGTGAGGATGCACTGGAAAACCTGGAATCTGACGTCCATGGTACATTTTCCACGGATTTTCTAAATCAAAATCTGATCCTAGATGACGCCCTGTCAGTGGTTCTTTTGGCCCTAGATGATCATTTCCCTCAGGATAATAATCTTCATGATGGGCACAGAATAAGAAAGGGTCCTGAGTTGGCCATTGAAAACCTAAAGGTGTTTTACTGCGTATAATTTCCACAATTTCCTCCTTTATTCATTTATGTATGGGGTATGAATATGATCAACTAAGGACTTTCGACACTGTAATCATAGATACCCTATTTCTTTTGAATCAACCAAAATCTCTGATAAATTCCTACCAGCCAATTGATTAGGCAGTGTCATTTTGGGATATAAATTCACTATCGCACCGCCACTGAATAATCCCACCAAAGGAGCTCACATGAATCCTCTACATCAAGCCATAGAACAAAAAATCCAAAACGACCAAACCTCTGACTTCATTTCAAAAAAGCACTACAACCCATGGCGATTGAGCCTAGCTTACGGCACCTTTGGCGTGCTTTGGATTTTACTATCAGACCGTTTATTGAGCACTTTGGTCAAAGACCCAAATGTCTATCAAACCTTTCAGCTCTATAAAGGTTGGTTTTACATCGCTTTAACCAGCGCCCTTTTCTATTATTTCGCAGCGCTGAACAATCAGAAAGTGTTAAGGCTCAATCAGAAAATTCAGTCAAACAGTGATGAGCTCATCTCTATGACAGAAGAATTACTCGCCATGCAAAATTCTCTAGAGCAAACCATCACCGAAAGGACTACAGAGCTTTCTAACGCACACTCTGAGCTTCTAGTGGCCAGCAAGCAAGCCTCTATCAACACAGTGGTCCGAAATCTATTGCATCGTGTCAATACCCCTTTGGGCAATGCCCTCATCTATACAGATTTGCTCATAACAATTCACGAAAAAAAGTCAGAACCCTCTCAAGAGGATTTAGAGATCAGCCACCTTGTGTCAAATATTCAGTCAAGCCAAGATCAAATTGTCCTCATTATGGAAACCCTAAAAAACATGCTTGAAATCAACCAAACTGAGGTGCCATCATTGATCGACCTCTCAGAAATGGTCCCGCTCCTTTTGTATGATACCTTTACAACCTCTGTGAATTCCTACACAAATATTTTAACCATTGATTATCCAAACCAACCTTTTTTTGTACCTGAGAACAATCTACGCATTGTGCTGAGTTCTTTGGCCCAGTTCGCTAAACACCAGAGACATATGGATGTTTTGAATGGTCCCGCAAGCCTAACCATAACCACTGATCTTCAATACCTTAACCTCTCTTATAAAGATTCAACATTAAACCAAGTTGACCACTTAGACCT